>UQQT01000017.1 GCA_900543395.1 uncultured Oscillospiraceae bacterium
GATATAACAAAACATAACGTGTCTTTAAGGCGTGGTTCAGGTGCTTTATCGACAGTCTGACGCGGGTCGGTTAAAAACCGATCCGCATTTTTTGCTTTGGCTGTTTATTTTTTTTCTGCATCGGCGGTCACTTCCGCTTCCTGAGATTCGTCTGCTTTTTCTGCGTCGGTTTTTTTGTTTTTTTCCTCATTCCCGGTTTTGAACAGGTGAATGACTCCTTCATCATTCAGAAGCTTTATGATGATGCAGGCGAGCGGGAGAATGAAAATTCCGAGAACGCCGAAGCATTTTGTGCCTATATACATAGCCGATATTGTCAGAACGGGGGAGACGTCGACCTGTCCGGCGACGAGCTTCGGCTCAATGATTTGGCGTATGACAAGGATTATTACATACAGAACCAAAAGCCCTATGCCGAATCCCACGTTTCCCGTTATCAGCGAATAAACCGCCCACGGGATAAGCACCGTTCCGGTTCCGAGTACGGGTATAATATCTATAAGCGCGATTATTATACTTATTAAAATGACATAATCGCCCGAGTACAGCTTTAATAACGTCAGAATGTAAAGTCCGACGGTGAGCTCCGTTGCCGTAATCAAAACGATAAGCGCGTATGCCTTGAGAATTTTTGCAACGGATGTGAGTGTTATACGTTTTGCCTTTGATATCTTTTCGCGCTTCACCGCCGGGATCTGGTTCATTATAAATCCGCGTACGCGTTCATAATCTGCGGTCATAAAGCACGTTGCGATTATCGTTATGATAATTCCGACGATTGCGGACGGAATCTGCTTCGCCGTTCCCCATACTGCGCTCAGCGGAGTAGAGAGAATCGAAAAATCAAAGCCCTTTGACGCGGACGCGCCTGCCTGTGCCGAATCCGCGGCGGATGAAGCGGTTATTTTCGCCGCAATTCCGTTTATCGTGTCAAGCAGGGATGCCTTTATGCCCTCGGGAAGCTTTTTGATCAGCGACAGGTTTCCTACCCAGTCTCCGACCTTGTTTATCGCCGATTCGAGATTGTCAAACCTTGCGACGAGGCTTGCAGCGAAATCCTTTACCTCAACGACTATTTTTACTCCGACGAGAGCTATCAGTGCTATCAGCACCGCGAATATCGCAAGCGACAGCAGAGTTCCCGCGAAGCCTTTTTTCAGCGGTGTTTTCCGCGTTATGAAATTTACGGGTCTTTGAAGAATCATCGCCATAAAAAACGCTATGATTATCGGGTAGACAACCCCGAACGCATATTTCATGAACAGATAGAAGGCGGCTACGAAAAATGCAAAATACAGAAAATTAATGAGAAACGCTTTTCGTTTTTCTACGACCGGATCCATATTTATACGCACTCCTTACATTGATATCATCTGTATTTTATAACAGACTTAAATGTTTTACAAGTTAATTAATAAAAAAATAATAAAGATATAAAGATAAAAGACATATACATCGTTTCGTAAATATATTATTTCAAAAAAAGGTTGACATTGTTTGCGTTCGTGTTATATAATAACAAATTGCAAGGACTCTGAAATGAGTTTTCAATTTTATTTGCTTTTTCAGCTGTTTTATTTATGTCACGTATTTATATGTCTGAAATTGCTAAAACAAAATCAAGAATGGAGGGTTTCAGATGAAAAGAACATACCAGCCCAAAAAGCGTCACCAGCAGAAGGAACACGGTTTCCGTAAGAGAATGGCTGACAGAAACGGCCGCAAGGTGCTTGCCCGCCGCAGAGCCAAAGGCAGAAAAGTCCTTTCTTACTAAGTTTTAACCCCATTTTGTTTAAACAGGGTGAGAAACTTGTCAGAGATCACAACTTTAAAATGCAACACCGATTTTCGCCGTGCGTATCTGCGCGGAAAATCATACACGAATCCTGCGTTGGTTTTATATGTTAATAAAAACCGCGCGGGACTTTGTCGTGTAGGCATAACAACAAGCAAGAAAATCGGGAACGCCGTTCAGCGAAACCGTGCACGGCGCGTTATACGCGAGGCTCTGCGTAAGCTTTATCCCGAGTTTAAAGATAAAAAATATGATATCGTTCTTGTCGCAAGGACGAAAACCGTATATAAATCAAGCGTTGATATTCAGAAAGTGATGCGCTCGCTTCTCGTCTCGGCGGGGATTATCGAATGAAAAAAGCGGTTTTAAAGCTGATTCGTTTTTATATGAGAAAAATATCTCCGTTGTTTCCCGCAAGGTGCAGATATTATCCGACGTGTTCGGACTATATGTTTCAGGCAGTCGAAAAATACGGCGTTATACGCGGGGGCTGGCTCGGAGTCAAGCGCCTGTCAAGATGCAATATACTTTTTCCGGGCGGGGTAGACCCTCTGCCGGAGCTTAAAACAGGGAACAGAAAAAACAAACGCCGATAGTTTATTATATTGTTATCGGACGTTCGGTTAGGATTTGATAAATAAATGCAGTCACTCTACAATACTATTGCCATCCCGTTCGGATGGGTGCTGAGTTTTCTTTACAGCAACATAAATAATTACCTTATTTCGCTTTTTATACTTGTTCTTATAGTTCGTCTGATTCTCCTGCCCTCGTCGATAAGCCAGCAGAAGGGTTCGGCAAAACAGATGAGACTTCAGCCGAAGGTTAACAGAATAAGACAGAGATACACAAACGGTAATCCGAACCCGTCAAGAGAGGTTCAGATGAAGATTCAGCAGGAAACGCAGGAGCTTTATCAGAAAGAGGGTTTTTCCGCGACGAGTGCGGGATGCCTTCCTTTGCTCATACAGTTTCCCGTTATGATAGGACTTTACGGCGTTGTTTATACTCCGCTTTCAAAGGTTCTCGCTATTAAAACGGACGTTGTCAACGCCCTTGCCTCGCTTCTCTCCGTAGAAGTTACGCAAAATACAAGCAATAAGATGGAGATTCTGCTTCTCGATAAGCTCGGAAGCATGGATATGACATCCCTTACGAATCTTATCAACAAGGCCGCGGCAAATGCGAACGCAACGATTTCCGACGCGGCGAATTATGCAAAGGAGATTATAACTCTTAAAGGACAGTTTAATTTCCTCGGTATAGACCTTACGCAGCAGCCGACCGTAAAGGAGTTTAACTCTCTTTGGCTTATCCCGATTGCGGCGTTTGCCACAGCCATGCTCTCGAGCGTAGTCATGTATCTGAGACAGCGCAAGACAAACCCCGAAATGGCGAAGAATCCGTCCATGGGATGCATGACGTTTATGTCTCCGCTTATGTCGCTGTGGTTCGCGTTTATGTTCCCCGCGGGCGTAGGTATATACTGGATTATGTCAAATATTGTTTCGTTTATTCAGATGATAGTTCTCAATTATTTTTATTCTCCGCAAAAGGTTACGGCGAAGCTTATGGTCAGCGAGACTGTCGAGCGCCGTTCGAGAGAACAGAATGTAAAGAAACTTCTTAAATTTAAAGAAAACGGTGAAAATTAAGATTAAAAAGACCCCGGGTCTTTAGAAATAAAAGCAGGTGAAAAAGATGATCAAAGAAGCAATAGGAACGGCAGCTACGATTGACGAAGCCATTTTAAAGGCAAAGGCCGCTCTTAACGCTCCCGAGGACGCAGACGTTAAAATCGACGTCCTTGTACAGCCCCAGAAGAAGATTCTCGGTCTGTTCGGCGGAAGCGACGCAAAAGTAAAGGCTTACTATGAGGCAGCAGATGAAATTCACTCCGCACCGGTACATGAGGCGGATGATTCCGTCGCGGCGTACCTTAAAACGATTGTCGAGGGTATGGGCGTTAAAAACGTTGCCGTTACCTCCTTAGACAGCGGTGAGGAAAGAATTTACGAGATCAAAACCGATGACGATTACGGCGTTCTTATCGGCCGTCACGGTGAAACGCTCGACGCGGTTCAGTATCTTGTAAGACTTTTTGCAAACAAGAAGACGGACAGCGATAAGAGAGTTTCCGTCAATGTAGGCGATTACAGGGAAAAGAGAAACGAAAATCTTAAGGCTCTCGCTCAGAGAAGCGCGAACCAGGTTCTCAAGTTCGGCAGAAACGTTAAGCTCGAACCCATGAATCCTTATGAGAGAAGAATCGTACATACCGCCATCCAGGGCATAGAGGGCGTTACCTCGCACTCGGTAGGCTATGATTCGGAGAGACGCGTTATTATTACTCTTGAAGACGGCGTAGAACCCACAGTAGCCGACAAACGCAGATATAACGGCAGAGGCGGATACAACAAGGGCGGTTCCAGACCTCAGAGAGGCGGTTCGTCTTACCGCAGAGGCGGTTCGTCTTACCGCAGAGACTCCGCTCCCCAGTGCGAGCAGAGAGAGCCGAGAAGCGACTTTGCTTCTGGAACGAGATACGGCAAGATTGAAGTTAAGAAAAACGACGAATCTGGCGAATAATTCATTTACATTTTAACATGATTACCCAACGGCGGGGATCGGATTTTCAAGTCCTTTCCCCGCCGTCTTTTTATACATTTATAATATATATGCGTGTTGATCCCGGAGTACGGCGTGCTGAAGATAATTTTGACCGCATAAGAATTTATACCGTTTTTTATTAATAATTATTCATGTTCGGATATTTCATCAAAAAAGCAGGGAAAGAGAAAATATATCATTAGAACTAATGAGACACATTTTTGAGATGTCGGAAAACTTCTCGAAAATACTCAATTCAATGATGGAAGTCGATTATTTATTTGTAAAATTTCCGTTATATCGTTCAAACAATATTGACTTGTCTTTGTTTTTTTGGTAGAATATATATAATTTATTGCGACGTAATATCGCAAAAGGAGGAAATTGCTTTGACAGATGCAAAAACACTTGCATACATAAATATGTATGCCGTGCTGGGCACACTTGAAAATCTTTGCGCCCTCGATGAGAATGCAAGAGCTATCCTTACCAACAAAAAGCCGATCACAATCGGTCTTTTCGTAAAGGGCGGCCCCAATGCAACCATCACATTCAAAAACGGAAGATGCAGAATGGAAGGCGGCGTCGGTCCGTGCGACATCAAGCTGCCCTTCTCTTCATGCGAAAAGTTTAACGGTCTTATCGACGGTACCGTTACTCCTATTCCTACAAAGGGACTTCAGCATATAGGCTTCCTGCTTAAATGCTTTGTTCCCCTTACCGATCTTCTTGCAAAATACATGAGACCCGATCCGGCAGATCTTGAGGATGAGAATTTCTTCAACATCAGCACATCCCTCATGCTTTACACGATTTCGGTAGCTATTTCCCAGATAGGCAATAATGACGAGATAGGCAGGTTCTCGGCTCACCTTATTCCCGACGGAGATATTCAGCTCTCTATCGCAGGAGGCCCCGGAGCTACTATCAGAGTCAAGAATCATCATCTCGTTACCATTAAGAAGCTTCCCGAAAGCCCCAGAGCCCTTATGGAGTTCTCGAGCATGAAGCTTGCCAGAGAGCTTTTCGACGGCAAAGTCAACGCTGTCGCATGCATCGGCGCAGGCACGATTAAAATGGGCGGTATGATCAACATGGTCGATAACGTTAACAGAATTCTCGACCGCGTTGCTCTGTATCTCGCATAAGGAGGAAACGGATAATGGCAACTAAGATTAATAAATACACAAAAAGCCGTGAGCTTTTTGAAAGAGCCGTAAATGTTATCCCCTCGGGTATTTACGGACATCAGGGACCTGCCGAGGGTCTTTGGATTCCCACGACTTCATGGCCTTTCTTCACTAAGAAGGCTAAGGATTCATACTTCTGGGATGTTGACGGCAACAAATTCATCGACTATATGTGCGGTTACGGTCCCAATGTTCTCGGCTACTGCGACGAGGATGTAGACTCCGCGGCGATAGAGCAGGCTAAGCTTGAAAACTGCGTTACCACTCCCTCGTACAAAATGGTTGAGATGGCGGAGCTTATGGTTGATACCGTAGCGAGCGCAGACTGGGCTTTCTTTGCAAAGAACGGCAATGATACGACTCAGGGTGCTATTATGTGCGCGAGAGCACATACTCATAAGAAAAAGATTATATTTGTAAACGGCTTCTATCACGGCGTTTCTCCGTGGTGCCAGAAGGTTGACTATCCCGGTGTTATTCCCGAGGATGTTGCAAACAACCTTTATGTTGACTGGAACGATTTCGACGCTCTTGAAAAACTCGTCAATGAGAACGAGGGCGAGATTGCTGCATTCATTTCGACTCCCTACATGCACGGCAACTTCGTAGACAACGTACTTCCTGCAGACGGCTACTGGCAGAAGGTTCGCAAGCTCTGCACCGATAAGGGCATTGTTCTTATCGTAGACGACGTCCGCGCAGGCTTCAGACTTGACCTCGCAGGCTCCGACCACTATTACGGATTCGAGGCTGACATGATTTGCTTCTGCAAGGCTATCGCCAACGGCTGGAACGTCTCCTGCCTTTGCGGTAAGGAATTCCTTAAGAGCGCAATGAGCTCGCTTTCATATACCGGCTCCTACTGGATGAGTGCGGTTCCGTTTGCTGCGGGTATCGCCTGTATCAATAAGATGAAGGCTCTCGATACCCCCAAGATGTTCAGAGAAAAGGGTCTTAAGCTCACCGACGGTCTTAAAAAGGCCGCTGAGGAGAACGGATTTGACCTCGTTGTATCCGGCGAGCCCTCGCTGTTCTACCTTAGAATTGCAAACGACGATTCGCTGTTCCTTCATCAGGACTGGATTCAGGAAATGGTACGCAGAGGAATTTATCTTGCAAGCCATCATAACCACTTCATCAACGCTTCTCTTAAAGATGAGGATATCAACCGCACTCTCGAGGTTGCGGACGAGGCGTTCAAGGCTGTAAGAAAGAATCATCCCGAGTGCTTCTAATTGCACATTCATAAAAATATATAAAAAATTTAAAAAATTAATATGTTTTTCATGCCGAATAACCGTTTTTCGGGCGTTTTTGCTTGACAAACGGTTATTTGTCAGTTAAAATAAAAAATGACATTGGACAATTAATTTTGTCATGCAAATTTTACAAACGAACGGAGGACATTTTTTATGCCACTTACAAAAGCGGAATGGCTCGCTCTCGAAAAAAAAGCGAACGAGCTTCGTAACCTCTGCCTCGACACTACATACTGGGCAGGAAGCGGACACATAGGCGGCGGACTCAGCGTTATGGATATTCTTACCGTGCTTTACTATAAGTACATGAATATCAAGGTTGAGGATCCCAAGTGGGACGACCGCGACAGATTCATCCTTTCAAAGGGTCATGCGGGTATTGCATATGCGCCCGTTCTCTGCGATAAGGGATTCAATGATAAGGAAATGCTCAAAACTTTCAACCTTTCGGGTTCTAAGATGGGTATGCATCTTGACTCAAACAAGGTTGTCGGCGTTGACGCTTCCACCGGTTCTCTCGGTCACGGCTTGTCGATTGCCGTCGGAACCGCTCTTGCCGCCAGACTTCTCGGCAAGGATTATAAGACTTATGTAGTTCTCGGCGACGGCGAGTGCGACGAGGGCTCCAACTGGGAGGCTGCAATGTCTGCCGCTCATTATAAGGTTACAAACATGATAAGCTTTGTTGACCGCAATAAGTGCATGATCGACGGCAGAACAGAGGACGTTATGAAGCTTGAACCGTTCTGTGACAAATGGACGGCTTTCGGCTTTATCGTTAAGGAAATCGACGGTAATAATATTAAAGAGCTTTGCGAGGCTATCGACTTTGCTCTCGAGAATAAGACCGACAAACCCGTAATGATCGTCTGCAATACCCTTAAGGGCTGCGGCATCGACTTTATCGAGGATAATTATCTCTGGCATTACGGAGCATTTGACGACGAGAAATATCATAAGGCTAAGGACGCTCTTGCAGCTTCCTACGCAAAGCGTGTTGCTCGCGCAGAAAAGGAGGGCGTTTAAGTTATGGCAGGCGGAATGACATATACTGCGGTTGAATCCGAATCCTTACAGACCGCTGAAATTTACGGTAAAGCACTTGTTGAATTGGGCGAAAAACATCCTGAGGTTGTAGCGCTTACCGCCGACCTCGGCAAATCAACGAAAATCGGCGAATTTCAGAAGAAATTCCCCGACAGATTCTTTAATGTCGGCATTGCGGAGCAGAATATGTTCGGCATAGCCGCCGGTATGGCGAGAGCGGGACTTGTTCCTTTCCTTTCGACATTCTCGCAGTTCGCTTCTCTGCGCTCTGCGGATCAGCTCTCCACCGATATTTGCTATCAGAATGTAAACGCCAAGGTTATCGCTACCCATTCGGGAACGTCCTTCGGACAGGCAGGCTCTACGCATCATGCGATTACCGACCTTGCCGTTACGAGAGCTATTCCTAATCTTACCGTTATCTGCCCCGCAGACGGTATTGAGACATACAACGCCGTTATGGCGGCTTATGAGACTCCCGGTCCGTTCTATATCAGAATCAACCGCGGATTTGACCGTACTCTTTATAAAGACGGAAACTACGGCTTTGAAATCGGCAAGGCTGTCGAGGTTCACCAGGGTACCGACCTTACGATTATCGCATGCGGTTCCTGTGTATTCCAGGCTGTACAGGCGGCAGACTTCCTTGATAAGGCCGACGGCTTAAAGATCAGAGTTCTCGATATGCACACCATTAAGCCTATCGACCGTGACGCTATCGTTAAGGCTGTTATGGACACCAGACGTATCATCACTGTTGAGGATCATAACGTTCTCGGCGGTCTCGGCTCTGCTGTTGCAGAGGTTGTCGTTGAGTCCGGTAAGGGCTGCGCGTTCAAGAAGCTCGGCGTGCCCGATAAGTTTGCTCCCATCGGTCTGCATGAGGATATCATGGCAGAGCTCGGCATCGACGCAAACGGCATTATAGAGGCTGTTCGTGAGGTAATGCACGCAGACTTTGAGCTTGACGAAGATTGGGACGACGAGATGTAATAAGCCGTCGAGGCTGTTCATTTCGTCCGGGAAAGGATTGAAATATTATGGCATCAAAGGAAGCCCTTTATACTAATAAAATATTCCTCTGCGGCGCGCTTCCTCTTTTAAAGACTATCGTAGCTGACATTCCGAGTCTTTCAAAGAAGTTCAGAGCGGTTCACTGTATTTATCAGGTAAGCGCTCTCGATCCCGACGCGCCCGGCGGAAAGTACGCCACTCACTTCCAGGTTAACTGCGACGAGTGGATCGTACACGCAAACAAGGTTGACCCCAAGCCCTATATTGACCTCGAGTTCAAGAGCGTAGACGCTATGAACGCGTTTTTCAAGGGTAAGATCAGCCCCGCTACTCTTCCTAAAATGAAGGGTATATGCAAGCATCCCGGCGAGTTCGTCGCATTCCTTACGGCTTTGCTTAAAATGGCAAACCTGCTCGGCATGACGACCATCCCCGAGGATGAAGCGACTAAGAGACTGCTCGTTAAGTGCTATTTCTATTTGCTCTCTACCGGTATCAGCACTCTTAATAAGATGGGACATGAAAAGGTACACGATTGGGCGTTAAAGAGCCCCGACCGCGTATATGCGTGGGCTGTCGAGGGTGAGCCGAGCGTTTCGGCATACCTCAGAGTCAAGGCAGGTAAGACGAAGGCGGGCAAGGGTGAGTATAAGAGAGCTATGCCGTTCTTCACCATGAAGTTCGACTGTCTCGATTCCGCACTCGGTATTCTTATGTCTATCGACGACATGCTCGAGTCTACCAGACAGGGTAAACTCATCATGGAGGGCGCACCCGAATTCGGCGCACAGATAGGCGAGTATATGATGCTCGTCGGCGGACTGGCGAAATAATCGTATAATTAAACGCCGTAATCTGTTTTACGCAGGTTACGGTGTTTTTTTGCGTTTTCATAATTGTAAATTTATGAAATAAAATATTAATATTGACTTTTTGAAAGAAATATTATACAATAAAAAAGCCAAACTAACTAAATAGAAAACAGTGACACTCTTTTTTTATCTAAGGGTATTATTTGTGTTATATTACAACAACCTCGAATTTGATAAAAATGCAAGTTCCATGCGGTTGTTGTAAAAAGCAAATACAATTATGTGTTCACTGTTTCAACAAAAGTTAGTTTGGCGACTATCGGAGTTTGCATTTTTTGTGCGTTTGCTTCGGTAGACGCACTTTTTTGTTTTGTGGGAAAATTATTTAGATTATTTGAAGGAGGGCAGTTTTTTACTGATTATATATTAGAAAAAGGGAGTAACAAAAATATGAAAAACTTAACGAGACGATTTTTGTCAATTGTTTTGTGTTGTTTACTTATTTGTTCTGTGCCTGTTATATCAAGTGCGGAAACGAGCGATTTTTCAATAGGAGATAAAATAACACTCGGAAATTATAATAATGAACCTATAACATGGGTTTGCATTTTGATTGACGATAACGGACCTTTGTTTTTGTCGGAAAAAGTATTGTGTAAAAAAGAATATGATGCGGCGGGTGAATCTTCGATTTATCATACAGATGGATGGGGATATATCCGTAAACAACGTGGCTCCAATTGTTGGGCGGATTCAAGCATCCGACAGTGGTTGAACACTTCGGGAGATGTCGAGTATACGCATTGTCCCCCTTCCTACAAAGAAGAAGACGGCTTTTTGACCGGTTTTACTGCAGCAGAATTAAATGCTATTAAAACTGTCACTCAAAAAACAAATCTGAACGAATGGGATGCCGCACACAGAGAAGGATATCTTGACGGCGGTCAATACGAGTCCACTGATAAGTATACAATCAGTGGATTGAAAGATGTTATTAAATCGGATTATTGGTATCAAAATGTCACAGACAGGGTGTTTTTGCTCGATGAAAGACAAGTATACCAAGGGTATAACAATCTTCCGGATGTAATTTCTGCAATGGAGTATTGCACAAGAATATCCAATAACGGAGGAGCAAGCTATGAAAATGTTAGAAAAGTTTCCGGAAGTGATTATTATTTAGGTACAATAGGAGCATGTGACTCCGGTAATATTCGTCCTGCAATATATATTGATGCAACTAAAAAAGTCAACAACGGTCTAGTAAAAGGCTCATATACATGGCAGTCTGATAATCAAATCCGAATTAACAGTACATGGTATGATATTGATGAAAACGTTGAAGGATTAAAATCATATATCAGCAAATTGTCCTTATTTACTCAAGTTTCATGTTATGTAAAAAACGGTGCGGTTGTTGCTTGTTCAACGGCAGATGTGCCGGTAAAAACCCTCTTTTCCGTTTCTCCGTCGGACAGAAATATAAAGTTTGACGCGAAATCGTCTTCTTTTTCTAAGGAAAGTATGCAGTTGTCCGTTAATATTGCAAACAGTATGAAAGAAAAAGGCGTCGGCTGGGAAGCTTTAGAATCGATGAGCTTTACGTTTGATTCGTTTAGTATATATGTTGACGAACCGATGTATTTTAAAAACGGTTTGTTCGGATTATCTAAAACAAACTCATATACCGTCAAACTGGAGAATCCGGTAACAATATATCCGGGGCATAGCTATAATATTGATGAAGAAATCAATGTCTTTTTTGATTCTGATAAAATGTCTGAGACCGTCAAGGATGTTTACGGAAATGCGGAGGCGAATATTTCACTGTCCGTATCAAATTCAGGCAATTCTGTCGGAAGCGCGGGAAATTTCGTCACGATAACAGACAATCAAATTCAAAACAATGCAGTCAATGCTTCGGCGTTGGATTCGTCATATGCATCAGCCGGCAGTCAGCTTAACTCTTGTATTTCGAGCATAAAGCTGGAAAATGAATTTTTGAGAGAGATTTTTTCCGACAACGATTGGAATGCAATAAAAACAGATATTGTCTGCAAGGCGATATTAAAAGAAATTCCGAAAAGTTCATATGAAAATGCTAATATTTCAAAAAAAGCGCTTAATAAGCTTATAGGCAAAATCGGAGTCAATACATCTATAATCCCGGTTATGCGTACCGAGACAATTACCACGCGCGCTTTTGTCAGCTCCGAAAAATACGGCGATATGGAAGTTGAGATCAGCGTAAAAATGAACTATCCGGCAGTCGGCAATGACGGCGCATTTGCCGCATACAGTTTAGGAACGGCGGATTATAAAATAAAAGGCTCAAAAAAAGTTCCCGCCGATAAGCGGTCGGGTACGTGTACTTGTATGATAGCATTAGCGGATATTTCACAGTTTGCTTCCTCGGTCGAAAGAGTTTCCATGAGTGAAATAGAAAATGCATATAATATGTGTTACGGAAATGATTTAAACCAGGTCTGTGATATGTTTTTCGGAAATGTTGTAACTAAAATAATTTCAAAAACAAAATTTAAATCATATTCTCATGCTCTTTTTAAACTTCTTTCTTATCCTTCAACAGCGGTGTCGATATACTGCCCGGTAGATGTGTATGTTTACAATGACAGCGGTGAACTGTGTGCAAGTGTTGTCGATAATGAAGCTGAGTGTTCTGATGAAAATATAACGATAGATGTAAACGGCGACGAAAAAACGGTTAAAGTTTACGGCGAGGACTATTCAATAAAACTTGTAGGAACGGCTTATTCGGCAATGGATGTTGAAGTAGTGAATTATGCGTCCTATAACGATACGCTGAGAACCGTTCACTATAATAATGTCGAACTTGAACCCGGAAAGGCGTTTTCTCTTGATGTTAAGGACGATGATTACAGCAGTAATAATTACGATATCACCGTAAACGAAAATGAAACCATAAAGCCCGACAGCGACAGTTTTTCAGTTCACCGTGCGTCCCCCGGAGATTGGGAAGTTCAAAGAGCTGCGACCTGTACTAAAACCGGACTGTCCGTGAAAAAATGCACCGTCTGCGGAGAAATAGTTGAAACAAAAGAGACGCGTGCATTAGGACACGTTGATGATAACGGAGATAAAATCTGCGACAGGTGCGGTGAAGATATTACCGATATTCAAAAGAATTGTAAACACCTTTGTCATTCGTCAAACAGATTTTTAAAATTTATATGGAAAATCGTAAATTTCATACACAGAATCTTCGGTATCAATAAACATTGCTCCTGCGGATTAAAGCATTATTAAATAACAGAATATTTATACAGAAAATTAAGCTGAATCGGATATTTTTCCGATTCAGCTTTGTTATGCATTTTTTGTTTATTCCATTTTCGGTACAGCTGTATATTTTGTTCTTTTTATAGCCTTAAAGCACGTACATCCGGATTTGTACTCTGTTTCGGTGTCTGATATTTCGTACCTGCCGTAAAGTTTTATTATGCCGTCGGCGGCGGGGATGAGTTCGGCTTTTGTGAGTTTTCCGTTTTTCCATTCGGCATTTACGGTTATATTACCTCGTGCTTTAAGCCCCGTAAACGTGCCGTCCTTCCATTCGTCGGGCAGCGCGGGCAGAAGGTCGATAACAAACGAATTTTCGGAGTAAACATGGCTTTGCAGGAGCATTTCGCAGATTCCTGCCGACGCGCCGAAATTGCCGTCGATTTGAAACGGCGGGTGCGCGTCGAACAGATTTCTGTAAACTCCGCCGCCCGTGTTGTATTTTACGCTTCTGCCGTTTTCTCCGACGGGGGAGAGCAGACGTTTTATTAATTTCAGCGCGCGGTTGCCGTCGCGGAGTCTTGCCCGGAAGTTGATTTTCCACGCAAGGCTCCAGCCCGTGCCGTCGTCTCCGCGGATTTCAAGGCTCTTTTTGCAGGCAGACGCGAGTTCTTTCGATTCGAGAACATTTATCATACTGCCGGGGTGAAGTCCGTACAGGTGCGAAACATGGCGGTGATGAATTTCCGGCGCATTCATGTCCCAGTCGCCGTACCACTCGCACAGCTGACCCTCTTTACCGATGTGAAGCTTTGCAAGACGGGATTTTAAATTCTCAAGTTTTGAACGAAGCGCCCCGTCCGTATTGAGAATTTCCGAAAGGCGTATCATGTCCGTGAAATTATCGTAAAGCATTTCGATATCCATGGCGTTGCCTTTGCATACCCAGCCCTCGAGTCCGTTGTCTGTTCTGAATGAATTTTCGGGCGACGTGGACGGGTTTGTCATTAATGCGCCGTCCGAATCCTCGTAAAGCAGTTCAATATTGAAAAGGCAGTTCTCGCGTATGACGGGGTAAAAGCGTTTAAGAAGCTCTTTATCCGATGTGTAGTTATAATACTCGACAAGATGTCTGCACAGCCATGCACCTCCGAGCGGATACTGCGACCATCCTCCGCCCCATCCGGGCGAAGTCCACAGCCACGGCGACGTGATGGTGTAGAGAGTCCATCCGTCGGCGTTATAATATGCTTTGGCGGTTTTTCTGCCGTTTTCGGGAAGCGCGCAGATAAGCTTTGCAAACGGTTCCGTAAGCTCTGCGAGTCCGAGAGGTCCCGCTGGCCAGTAGTTCATCTGAACGTTTATATTCGTATGGTAATCGCTGTGCCACGGCGGATCGTATTCGTTGCACCAAATGCCCTGTAAATTTGCCGGGAGCGCATTATTCGGACGGGAGGACGATATGAGCAGATATTTTCCGTAATTAAACAGCAGTTCGCACAGCGCGGGCGAAGCTCCGTTTTCGTCGGAATCCTTTAATAATTCGTCGACCGTCTTTGTTTCGTTTTTGCCGATTGAAATACTGCCGGTATTAAAATACGGTTCGAATTCGTATGTATGGCGGGATAAAAGCTCATCATAAGAATATTTAATCGCACTGTTAATTATAGCTTCGCATTTTTCGACGGGGTCTGCGCCTTTGAATTTCTTTGATCGGTCGAGAATGTAGTCGGTCGCCGCAGTGAACAGAACCGTTACCGATTCTGCGTTTTTTATTTTAACTCCGCCGTTATCCGCCGACGCGGTTCCTCCGTCGTTAATAATCCTGCATCGGCCTGCAAATTTCATGTGATTTTTGTCCGAGTCGCAGTGACCGTAAAAAGAAAATCCCGAATTTGTATAACATATATTTTCAATATCAAGGCGGTCAAACGATATTTTTAAATTAATCGAGGCGGGAGACGACGATTTGAATTTAAAAACGATAACGTCGTCTGCGTTTGAGGCAAATGCGTACCTTTTATAAAGAGCGTTGGAATGAACGAACGCGTCGGAGTAAACAGCTGTCCGTAAATCGAGCTTTCGGATATAGTCCTTACATTCGGGGTCGTTGATATTCGATTCGAATGTTATATCCCCGAGAGTCTGATACGAACATGAGTACGCGCCCTCAAAACCTCCGCCGTAATTTGTAAAATATGTATCGAGAATATCCTGCGCCGTTTTGTAATCACCGTTATTTACGGCTGAACGCAGGCTGTCGAGATGTTTATACGCCCCGGGTCTGTCCGCTTTGGGGAATGGTTCTCCGCTCCACAGCGATACTTCATTCAGATTGCAGACTGCTTTCTGAACGGAGCCCGGTAACATTGCGCCGAGACGTCCGCTTCCTATCGGTAAGCAGTCTGTCCATTTTTTGGCGGGGGAGCTGTATTTTAAAACGCAGTTGTTCACATCCGCGCCTCCTTTATTTTTTTGCTGCTTTCTATTATATTTTAATCCGTATAAAAAGTAAAGCAAAAAAATCCGTATAAAAAGTTAAGAAAATACGCCCGCAAACCGTAAAGTTTGCGGGCGTCGAATTATTTATCAACCGAAATATGATAACTTAATTCTGTTATTTCTTTAAATTGAGAGCCGATTCGGGATCAAGTCTTGCTGCAACTCTGAGAATTGCTCTTGCTTCGCTCGAAGAGATCTTTCCGTTGCCGTCAAGGTCACCGGCTTTGAGCTGATCGTCGGTAGCTGTATCAAGTCTTGCCGCGATTCTCAGAGCCATTCTTGCGTCGGCAGCCGTGATCTTTCCGTTGCCGTCAAGGTCGCCGAGTTTTACATCCGAGGGAGCCTCGGTCGGGGGTGTTTCGGTCGGCTTCTCGGTGGGTTTCTCAGTGGGCTTTGTGGGCTTCTCCGTGGGTTTTGTGGGCTTCTCGGTGGGTTTCTCGTTATCAAGTTTGGGAATCGTCGCGGTTATACGATAGAATTTATCGTTCTTACCGGTCTGATACTTGTAACCCTCTTTCTCGGTGGTAGCCGCTACGGTTATGTCCTTGCCGTCAAGCGTTGCGTCATACTCGAAGAGTGAGAATAAAAGATTCTCTACGGTATCAAGTACGGCGGAGATGAGAGGCTTGTTAAACGGGTTATCCGCATTGTCGTTTACGTCGAGAACGTCAACAACGCCGGAGATGTCAAACTTGAGAATGCTCTTGAGAAGCTTCTCGATAACGAGAGTCTCTGTATCTGCATCAAAGATCGTGCCGCCTGCGCATCCGTTAAGGAAGGAAAGGGGAAGAAGATCGTTGAAAACTACGTTTACTTTGTAGAATGTGCCGAAGATATCGGTCTTACCGCGGTTTGCGGAGAGCTCGTCTGCGATTGCGGGAAGTCCCTTAATGAAGTTGATGCCCCAATCGGCAACCTCGTCAAGGAAGTCTCTCCATGTCCAGCCTGCCTTTTTATACTCTGTAACCTGTTCGGGAGTGAGTACGAAATAGGTGGACTTGCTGTTTCTGTTAAGCGCGTATACGCCTACGTCAACGCCCATGGTAAGGACTCTGTCAATCCACTCGTCGTCGGAGAGATTTGTATAAACCTTGCCGTTCTTATCAAATACAAGATCCTTATAGGTGTCGAAGTTTGCCTTGAAGCTTGCGTACTTATTGCTCTTTTCGTTCATTACGAACTTGTCGATAGCCGTGTATGCAGCCCAGCCTGCGGTCTGTCCGAGTGTGGTAACCTCTGCGGGAGCGTTGGTTCCGAACCACTGCGGGAAGAAGAGGTCGAGAATTCTTACAACGAGCTCGTTAAGAGTGTACTTATCAAGGTTAGCCTTGATGGGCTTGAAATCATAACCCTGGAAGTTGTCGGGAACCTTTGAAAGGATGCAGCGAATAGCATTTTCAAGGTTAGCCTGGAGTTTGTCGTTTCCGCCGTCAACGAGTTTCATCTCGGCTACGGCTTCCTTGGTGAATACTTCCTGGCAGAAGCCTACGAGGATGGTGTTAACTTTAGAGAAGATACCGTCTTTTGCGATACCGTCAAGATTGAACGTGTCAACCTTAACCTCGAATTCCCAGTTGATCATATCGTTAAGGAATGCGAAGTTGGGGTCGGTAACTACGTCTTTTTTGAGCCAGTTTTTGAACTGTCCGTTGATGGGAGTGAGAGCGTACTTGGTGATAGCGTCGCCCGCGTATTTGTCAAGAAGCTCATAGAAGGTCATGCCTGCAGCCGCTTTAGCCTCTGCTTTGTCGACCTTACCGTCCTTGAGAAGGCTGATGAGCGCGCATGCGAGAAGCTCGTCTGCGGTGTAGCCCTCTTTGTAATAATCGGAATCGGCATAGGCAATCTTTTTGCCCTCTGCGTCCTTGAGAGGAGCGAGGTCATAGATGTAACCCTTGATGGTGGTGGGGAGATTCTTCATCTGGTTATTGATCTTGTTCATATTAACAAGAGAACCGAGAGAAAGCTTGCCCATGATAAGGTTGTTAATTATCTTAATCTGTCCGTCGGTTGCAATCCAGCTGATGAGAGCCTTAACGATATCAAGATTCTTATAGCCGTTCTTGGTGGTGATAACCTTTGCTTTAAATCCCTTGCCTACCGAAAGAGCGGAGCCGTCAAGGTTCTTTAAGTCGCCGACCGCTTTAACGATTGCGCTGTCGCATGCGCCCGCGAGGGTCTCCATAACGCCGTCTACGGTTTTAAGCGAAGCCTTCGTTCCGAGAAGTTTAAGAACGGAGTCGGGGATGTCCTTTGTCCACTTGGGGAGATTTGCGTTGAGCCATTTAACGAGGATATCCGCGAGCTGTTCGTCGGTAGCGGAGTAAAGATCCGTATCGCCGACCGCGCTTTTAAGCGATTCGTCCTTTACGAACATGAATACCAGTTTGAGGATGGTACCGATATCCTGATCTTTTCTTGAATTAAGATCCTTAATCAGTCTGTCTGCAAGAACAACGAGGTTGTCGTTAGCGATAAACTGCTCTGCCGTGCGATCTTCAGCGAACGCTGTCAGAGGAATCATGGTAAGCACCATAACCGCCGCAACGAAAATGCTGAGGATCTTCTTTGTAGTTTTCATAGAAAAACCAATCCTTTCCTGACCGGCTCCTTATAATATAATGAAAAGGAAACGGTCTGTGTTTAAAGCGCGCGCCGGTAAACCGGAATTTGCCGGAATCTAAGCGCTTTGCTTTATATATAGAATAGAATAAAATTTGAAAAAAGTCAATACGTATAAAAGAGATAAATGCTGACAAAGAAAAATTTAGCAAAATGAACAAAGGAATTTGTGTATTTTTGTAAATTGTTAAGAAAATGTTGCGAAAATGTGAGCAGAAATAGTCGGTTATTTCTCTGTAATCGAGAAATGTCTATTTGTTGTTCATATTGCACAAAAAACAAAAAATAACATGTAAAGTAGAAATGCATTACATTTAAATTGAGACAAAAAAATTATATAAATTGCACAAACACGTTCAATCAGCCGTTATGTATCAATATATTCATAAGAGTATAGAAACAGAAATACAGTATAAAAAGTCTTTGTAAAGGAATATTGCATTACAAAAAACAAGTTAAAACGGGCGTTAAAATTCTAAATATTAAATAAAAAATTGATTTTATATAATTATGATAAATTCCGTCTTTTCTCGTTTGTGCCGGTCGAAATTGTGATAATATTGTAGTTTGTCACATAAGAAAAAGGTGTATTAAGTCTCGTTTTGGTAAAGTTAACAAATCTCCCGTCTTGTATTGCGATTCGTTAAAAATGTGCATTGAAAGAGGTCGGAAAAAGGCATATAATCTTCATGTCATCACACAAAGGGGCAGAAAATATGAACTCACTTCAGAAAAGGATACTCAAGGACGGTAAGGTAATAGGCGGCGATATTTTAAAAGTCGACAGCTTCCTTAATCATCAGATAGACGTCAGTCTGCTTGAGGATATGGGCAGTGACTTTTATGAGCTGTTTAAGGATTGTAACATAAATAAAATCCTTACTATTGAGGCGTCGGGCATCGCAATCGCTTGTTTTGCCGCGCAGAAGTTCAAAGTTCCCGTCGTGTTTGCAAAGAAAGGCTATCATAAAAACGTCGGAAGCGACGTTTACACAGCCGAGGTTTTCTCCTTTACGAAAGGAACGTCCTACACGGTATCGGTTTCCAAGGCGTATCTTAATGAGGGCGACAGAGTTCTCGTAATAGATGACTTCCTTGCAAACGGACAGGCTGTTTTAGGCCTTAAAAAGATTATCGCCGACGCGGGCGCAGAGCTTTGCGGATGCGGTATAGCAATCGAAAAAGGATTCCAGAAGGGCGGAAAGGAACTCCGCAAAGAGGGAATCAACGTTAAGTCTTTAGCGATCGTCGAGTCGATGGATAACGGTAAAATCGTTTTCCGCGATGAGAATTAAGTATCGTTAGAAATAAAAAATTTTTTCGGAGGAAAAAACATGAAAAAGTTCAGCAAAGTAATTGCAGTTGTTCTTGCTCTTATCCTTGCGGTCTGCGCTTTTGCAGGATGCAATAAGGACAACGGCAAGGAGCCCAATTCGGGTGAGAATTCATCCAATAAGACGGCGGCTTCCGACGTTGATTACAGCAAGGTTAAGTTCGGTCTTATCTGTCTTCACGACGAAAACTCGACTTACGACAACAACTTCATCCAGGCTATTAAAGAGGTACAGGCGGAGTTAGGTCTTACCAACGATCAGGTTCTTATAAAGACCAACATCGGCGAGGATGATTCCTGCTACAGTGCTGCGGCAGAGCTTGTTGACGCAGGATGCAATGTTATCTTTGCAGACAGCTTCGGTCATGAGAGCTATATTCTTCAGGCTGCTAAGGAGTTCCCGGACGTACAGTTCTGCCACGCTACCGGTACTCAGTCAAGACTTGCCAAACAGGCTAACTTCCACAATGCGTTCGCTTCCATCTATGAGGGCAGATATCTTGCAGGCGTTGCCGCAGGTATGAAGCTCAACGAGATGATCGAGCAGGGCAAGATCACTGCCGATAAAGCTGTTATGGGTTATGTCGGAGCTTTCGACTATGCTGAGGTTGTTTCCGGATTCACCTCTTTCTATCTCGGTGCAAAATCTGTTTGCCCCTCTGTTACCATGAAGGTTACATACACGAACTCCTGGTTCGATATCGCTCTTGAGCGTGAGGCAGCTCTTTCACTTATCAAGTCCGGCTGCGTGCTTATCAGCCAGCATGCCGACTCCGAGGGTGCTCCCAAGGCTTGTGAGGAGAAGGGCGTTCCCAACATCGCTTACAACATCGACACTTCATCCATGGGTCCCAACACCGCCATCATTTCTTCAAAAATCAACTGGGCTCCTTACTTCAAGCTTGTTATCAACGCAGTAGCTAAGGGCGAGACCTTCGCTACCGACTGGATCGGCGATATCGCTACCGGCTCCGTTGAGCTTACCAAACTTAACGAGAAAGCAGCTGCCGCAGGCACACAGGCTAAGATTGACGAAGTTAAGGCTAAACTCGAATCCGGCGAAGTTAAGGTATTTGATACCAAGACCTTCACCGTTGACGGCAAAGAGCTTACCGAGTACAAGGCTGACGTAGACGGCGACTTCAAGCCCGACACCAACGTTGTTGAGAACGGCGAGTTCGAGGAGTCAAACGACAAGTTCCGTTCAGCTCCTTACTTCGATATCAAGTACATCGACGGTATCAGCGCAAAATAATCTAAATTAACGGCTCAGGGCGAAGCGTTCGCTTCGCCCTAGTACTCTGTAACGCCTAAAAGTTTATATCTGATTGCAAGTATGACCGTGTTTAACAAGGATGAAAACGCAGGCAGGCTGGCGCCTGTCAAGTTTGAAGACGCAGTTAAACGCTGTCAGACGAAGCAATGCTTGTAAAGTTTTAGGTGGTACAGAGTACTAATTTTGTTTTAAAAAATTATTTTTTTAAAAAGAATATAAACGGGATTTGTTTTGTTTTTAAGAAAATAAACGGAGGTATATAAGGTGAGCAAACCTGCTATTGAACTGAAAAATATTTCAAAGACGTTCGGCAGTACCGTTGCCAATAAAAATGTAAATCTTACCGTTGAGCGCGGCGAGATTCTTTCTCTTTTAGGAGAGAACGGCAGCGGAAAGACCACGCTTATGAATATGATATCCGGTATCTACTTTCCCGACGAAGGACAGATATTCATAGACGGCGAGGAGGTCGTAATCCGTTCGCCCAAGGACGCGTTCGACCATAAAATCGGAATGATTCATCAGCATTTTAAACTCGTCGATATCTTTACCGCTGCGGAAAATATCGTTCTCGGTCTTAAAGAAGAGGGCAGATATAATATTAAAAAGGTTTCCGCAAGGGTTGCGGAAATAAGCTCCAAATACGGATTCGAAATCGATCCCGATAAAAAGATATATGAGATGTCCGTTTCCGAAAAACAGACGGTTGAAATTATTAAAGTTCTTTACAGAGGCGCGAATCTTCTCATTCTCGACGAGCCTACCGCCGTTCTGACTCCGCAGGAGACGCAGAAGCTTTTTGCCGTATTGAGAAAAATGAAAGAGGACGGCAAGTCGATTATTATAATAACTCATAAGCTTCACGAGGTTCTCGCAATTTCGGACAAGGTTTCCGTTTTGAGAAAAGGCGAGTACATAGGCACAGTCAATACCAAGGACACGAATGAGTCGGAGCTTACCGAAATGATGGTCGGCAAGAAAATGTCGCTCAATATCGACAGAACCGAACCTGTCGACCCCGTTGACAGAATAATTGTTAAAAATCTCGACTGTATGAACCGAGAAGGAGTTAAAACTCTCGATAACGTATCGTTTACTGCAAGAAGCGGTGAAATCCTCGGAATCGCCGGAATTGCCGGCAGCGGACAGAAGGAGCTGCTTGAGGCTATCGCAGGACTTCAGCATGTAGAGTCGGGCGAAATTTATTATAACAATCCCAAAACGGGAAATACCGATAATTTAAGAGACAAAACTCCGCTTCAGATAAGAGATTTGGGCGTTCGTCTCTCATTTGTTCCCGAGGACAGACTCGGAATGGGTCTTGTCGGAAATATGGACATTATAGATAATATGATGTTAAGAAGCTACCGCAAGGGCAAGTCGATGTTCCTTGAACGCAAGGCTCCCAAGGATCTTGCCGAGAGCATTATCGAACAGCTCGAAGTCGTTACGCCCGGTCCCACAACCCCCGTAAGACGTCTCTCCGGCGGAAATGTTCAGAAGGTTCTCGTCGGACGTGAAATTGCAGCTTCTCCCACCGTTCTTATGGCTGCATATCCCGTAAGAGGACTCGATATCAACTCGTCGTATGCTATTTATAATCTTCTCAACGAGCAGAAGAAAAAGGGCGTCGCCGTTATCTTCGTAGGCGAGGATCTTGACGTTCTTATCGAGCTTTGCGACCGCATTATGGTTATCGGCTCGGGTAAGGTTACGGGTATCGTTGACGGCAGAACGGCGGACAAGAGCGAAATCGGTCTGCTCATGACGAAAACCGACGGAGGTGTTGTAAATGAGTAAAGAGAAAAAAGTCCGCGAGCCGATGTTCCACATCGCAAAACGAAGCGCAATCGAGCCGTGGAAAGCGTGGCTTATCAGACTTGTTTCAATTCTCGCCGCGCTTATCGTCTGCGCACTGATAATCGTCGTGCTTACAAAGGAAAATCCCGTTCAGGTTTATGCTTCGATGTTCAAGGGAAGCTTCGGCTCCCCGAGAAAAATATGGATTCTTCTTCAGAATATAGCTATCCTGCTCTGCATTTCGCTTGCCGTTACTCCTGCGTTTAAAATGAAATTCTGGAACCTCGGTGCCGAGGGTCAGGTTTTAATCGGCGGACTGGCGAGTATGACGTGTATGTTCTATCTCGGCGACAAAATGCCGAACTTCATTCTTCTTTTATTAATGTTTGCGGTTTCGATTATCTCCGGCGTTATATGGGGACTCATTCCCGCGTATTTTAAATCTAAATGGAATACGAACGAGAGCTTGTTCACACTTATGATGAACTATATAGCAATGCAGCTTGTTTCTTTCTTTATAATGCTGTGGGTTCCCAACGGTTCAAACGTTATGGGTCTTGTAAATTCGACTACGCAGTCCGGATGGATCCCCGATTTATTCGGCAAGAAATATCTGTTTAACATTCTTCTTGTAGCCGTTCTGACCGCCGTAATGTATATTTATCTCAAATACAGCAAGCACGGATATGAAATTTCCGTTGTCGGAGAGAGCGAGAATACCGCAAGATACGTAGGTATAAACGTTAAAAAGGTTATAATCAGAACCATGGCTCTTTCGGGAGCGATATGCGGACTTGCGGGATTCCTGCTCGTTTCGGGCACTAATCATACGATATCCAAAAACCTCGTTAACGGAAACGGATTTACCGCTATCATGGTTTCATGGCTTGCAAAGTTTAATCCCGTAGTAATGATAGTCACGTCATTCCTTATCGTATTCTTACAGAGAGGCGCGGGCGAAATCGCCACTACATTCCGTCTTAACGAAAGCGTCGCGGATATTCTCACGGGTGTAATAATCTTCTTTATCATCGGCTGTGAATTCTTCATCAACTATCAGATAAAGCGCACATCAAAGCATAAGGAGGAGAAATAAATGTTAGCTACAATCGCGTCGTTTATAAATGCCGCTATAATTCAGGGCATACCTCTTCTCTTCGGCTCGGTCGGCGAAATTATAACCGAGAAATCGGGCAACCTTAACCTCGGCATACCGGGTATAATGTACATGGGCGGTATTTCGGGAATCATAGGCGGTTATCTCTACGAACACAATACGGAGGAACCTAAGGCGTTCTTATGCGTTCTCATTTCGCTTTTGGCGTCCTTGCTCGGTTCCGCGCTGATGTCGCTTATTTATTCGTTCCTCACCGTAACTCTCAGAGCGAATCAGAACGTTACCGGTCTTGCTCTTACGACGTTCGGCGTAGGCGTGGGCAACTTCTTTGGCGGTTCGCTTCTCAGCTTCTTCGGCGAAAGCGGTTCTATTTCGCTTATCAATACGGGACTCGCTTATAAAACAAAGCTTCCGTTTGCCGACAGTCTCGGACTTTTCGGCTCGACGTTCCTGTCGTTGGGTTTCCTCGCCTATCTTGCGGTAATTATTGCAATTGTTGTTTCTTTCGTTCTAAATAAGACGAGAACGGGTCTTAATTTAAGAGCGGTCGGCGAAAACCCCGCAACAGCAGACGCTGCCGGTATCAATGTTACAAAGTATAAATACGTTTCTACGATAGTCGGCGGTATGATAGCCGGACTCGGCGGACTGTACTTCGTTATGGATTACACCGCGGGCGCATGGACGAACGACGGCTTCGGCGACAGAGGATGGCTTGCAATCGCGATCGTTATTTTCGCTCTCTGGAGACCGAAATCGGCAATATTAAGCTCGTTCCTTTTCGGCGGACTGTATATTATCTGCGTTTACATCCCCGGTCTTTCCTCCGCAGCGAAGGAGCTTATTAAAATGCTTCCCTATCTTGTTACGATAATTGTTCTCGTAATAGCAAGCGTAAGGAATAAAAAAGAAAATCAGCCTCCTCAGAGTCTGGGACTTACATATTTCCGAGAAGAACGCTAAAGACGGACTGTCTCAGAGCGCGCATAAAACATTTTTTTACCCACTCGCGGTACTTTTGTACAGCTTCGGGGTAAAGAAAATGCTTTCTGCATCGCTCTGAGGCAGTCCTTTGTTTGCAGTACGATTTATGTTTTATGCAGATTATTTTTTACCCACTCGCGGTACTTTTGTACAGTTTCGGGAAGAAGAAAACGCCGTGAGCATCGAGCTGAGGCAGTCCTTTGCTTGCAGTACGATTTATGTTTTATGCAGATTTTTTTTACCCTCTCGCGGTACTTTTTGTACAGCTTCGGGGTAAAGAAAATGCTTTATATATTGTTTTGATGTAATTCTTTGCTTGTATGCAGTTGATATATACGAAAAGCCTCGGACGCTGTGCCGAGGTTGTTTTTTACAGGTTTTTATATTGATTTATACACTGATTGTCAAGATTTCATACTTTTCGGCGGAGTGTGAGGCAAGCACATGGTTTACAGCAGAGCAAGGACATGGTTTACAACAGAGCAAGCACATGGTTTACAGCAGAGCAGGCGCATGATTTACACTTTTGCATAAAGAAATAGACCGGTTAAAAACCGGTCTACAGTCTCTACTTATTTAAGTAATATTACCCGTTTGATCAGGTGTTCGACTCAGCTTCTACGGTAACAGCAGCGTTGTTGGAAACGTCACCCTTGGTCTTATCGTTATCTGCGGTCTTGCCGTCACATCCAACGAATGCGAAAAGCATAGCACCTGCAACGATAGCGGAAGAAACTGCCATAATGATCTTCTTCATAGTAATATTATCTCCTTTCAAAGTTTACCCTAAATTCATTTTCATTGGGTATGTGAGGTATCGCCTCACTGCGTACATAAATTTACTCCAAATCGAACCGAAAGTCAAGAGTTAGCAATAATTTGTAACCATACTGTAATAACTTGTAATAAATTCTCTGTATTATCAACAAAAAAATCAAGTTGATATACGCGGTGATATGTAATATTAACATAAATCGAATTCTGTTTGTAACCTTTTGTAATAATTAATATGAAATTAGAATTAAATGTGTAAATTATTATCGGTTGACATGATTTTTTATATAGTTTATAATCAAAAATGAGAATAAATAAAGGATGTGCCGACTTGAAAAAAGTATTATCCGTCTTTTTAAGTGTTTTGCTCGTTTTTTCATGCTCTGCCGTCGGCTTTGCAGACGCGGAAACAAAACGTATATATTATGATTACGGTTTCGCCGAGCTTTCGGGAAATCCCGTAAAAAACGAAAACCCGGATTCCTATGTTACGGGAATCGAGCTTGTTCTAACCGACGCGTCGTGCGACGGCTATGTTTTCGAAGGCTGGTATTCCGATCCGGCGTTTGTAAACAAAACAGAGACGATAGGCGCGGATTCCGACTCCGATATCCGTGTTTACGCGAAGTGGAGCGCGGTGAAATACTCGGTGACGTATGTTCTTTCGTCGCCCGGAGACGGTGCGGACGAGATTAAAATAAGCAATCCCAACCCTGCTTACGGTCTGCCGGGAGAGGGTGTTGCGCTCAAAGACGCGAAAATCGACGACGTAAGTCTGATGTTCGGCGGATGGTATACGGATCGGCAGTTTGAAAATAAAATAAATTCAATTCCGAAAAGCCACGCGGGCGATATAACGCTCTATGCGAAATGGGTCACGGCAGAATATAAAATAACTTACGATACGGGCGTTATTGATTTGTCCGAACACAGTGCAGATAATCCCAACCCCGCGTTTTATACGTATAATGAGGAGCTGACTCTGCTGCCCGCGTCGACGGACGATAACGCGTATTCGTTCGGCGGATGGTATTCTGACTCTGAATTTAAAAATGAAATAACCGCGGTCGTGGCGGGAACGCACGGTGAAATTACGCTTTATGCAAAGTGGGTCGAGAACGAATATAAGATTGATTATGTTCTCGGCGGCGGAAATAAGGATTTTAATGAAAAATATGTTAATAATCCGAATCCCGATATGCGTACCGCAGTCGGAGATACCGTTTTAAAGAATGCGGAATACGACAGGGGAGTATTTGTTTTTGAGGGCTGGTATTTCGACGAAGCGAGAACGCAGAAAACGGAATTCGTACCCGCGGGAACATGCAGTGACATAACGCTTTACGCAAAGTGGAGCGAAGCCGTATTCAAAATTAATTACGACTACGGTATTTTAAACGAATTCAAAAACACTTTGAAAAACGATAATATTACGTCGTATAAAGCGAATACGAGCTATAAATTGAAAAACGTCGAAAAGGACGGCTATGTTTTCAACGGCTGGTTCCTTGACTCCGAATATAAAACGCCCGTAACCGCCGTTACCGTCGATATGACGGGGGATAAGACGTTCTACGCTTCGTATACGGAAAAAACGTATTCCGTGACGTATGTGCTGACGAACGATTCGTATAATTTCAGCGAGACGGACGTTATGCCGAACAATCCGAATGTTAGAACCACATCCGAATCCTTAACTCTGAACGAGCCGATACTCGCGAACGCTCTCTATGTTTTCGGCGGATGGTATACGGAACCCGAATTCGTCGAAAAGGTCGATAAAATCGAATCGGGTACGGCGAAAAATATCACGCTGTACGCAAAATGGGTAAGGCTCATAACTTACATTCCCGTATGGGGCGACGCGTCGCTGTCGAACGGTCTTACATCGTCGGACGCGAGAAGCATACTGCGTTATTCTGCAAGGCTTGAATCGTTTACGTCCGAACAGCTCCTTGTTTCGGATATAAACAACGACGGCGTTGTCAACGCTTCCGACGCGAGACTTACGCTCAGGGTGTGTGCGAAGCTTGAAAATATGGAGGCCGTAAAGGTTATGTACAATCTCGGAACGATAACCGCCGAGGACGGAAAGATAGTCGTTAAAAAATAAACGAACAAAACCCTTGCTTTTTATAATAATAGAGTGTAAAATTGATTGAGCGAAAAACAAAAAGAAAGTGTGTTAAAAATTATGGAAAAATTTATAGTTGAAACATCCGCAAGACACGTGCACGTTTCCAGGGAGGATCTTGAAACTCTCTTCGGCAAGGGCTATGAGCTTACTCCCAAGAAGAATCTTTCACAGCCCGGTCAGTTCGCATGCACCGAGAGAGTAGCTGTTGTCGGTCCCAAGAGCAGTTTTCCCGCAGTTTCGATTCTCGGACCCGTACGTCCCGCAACGCAGGTTGAGATTTCCGCTTCCGACGCGCGTTCCATCGGCGTTTCGGCTCCTATCAGAGAGTCCGGCGATATCGAGGGTTCCGGCGCATGCAAGATCGTAGGACCCTGCGGTGAAATCGAGATCGATAAGGGTGTTATCGTTGCTAAGAGACATATACACATGACTCCCGCAGACGCTGAAAAATACGGCGTTAAGGATAAGGATATCGTAAGCGTTAAACTCGATACCGCCGACAGAAGCCTTATTTTCGGCGATGTTGTAGTAAGAGTAAGTGATAAATTCGCGCTCGCCATGCATATCGATACCGACGAGTCGAACGCCGCTATGGCAGTACCCGGAACGATGGGTGAAATCGTTAAGTAATTGAATCAATAAAATAAATAAGGAAGTCTGCTTTTGCGCGGACTTCCTTTTTTTGTATTGAATTTTATTCGGTAACAGCTTTGTTCGGAAGTATTCCGAGGGTGAGGACGGTTCATAGCAAAAAGCAAACCGAGTATTCGTTTGAAACAGCTTTTTGCGTTCCGGGCATTTTTAACAGTCCATTAATTATTTCGTAACGGCTTCGTTTATAGGAGCGTTGACGGTGTCCGGTGTAGACGACGCAGACTGAATAGCGGATATATAATAGTTACCGCTTCTCTCGAGCAGGGTTATTTTTAAATATTTATCCGCCCCGGGCGTTATCATATTGCCGTTTTTGTCCATTTCCCAGCTGTCATAGCTTATCATTCCGACCGTTACCACAACGGAGCTTCTCTCCTGTTTAACCTCCGAAATGCTCGGAGTGTATATCGGCGTTATCGCGGTCAGCGGAATCTTATAAACCTTATTCGTCTTGTCGTACGTAAATTCATAGCCGTAGCCCTCGACCGTCTTATGTTCGGGCTTTATCTCGTCGGAGAAAAACTTTGCAAACGCTGTTTCCGCGTCCGAATCGGGAATGAGCATATAGCCGTCGTCGTATTTGTACGTGTCGGGAGCCGCGTCGCTGTCGACGAGCGACCACAGCGCGATATTCAAAAGGTCGTTCATATCCGCGTCCGAAATGTCGTCGAATGTTTCGGGGTCGATAGCCGCGACGGGTATCAAGAATTCGTTATACTGCGAATAATCCTTTTTTATAAGCTTATCGTTTACGAATCCGACCGCGTAATAAATCGAGAATCCGAGTCCCGCCAGCGCGAATAATATAATAATAATTCCCGCGGCGAACGAGCCTTTGCTTATACGCTTTGCTCTCGCCGATTCCTTTTCGGATTTAAGCGACTGAATCTGCGGGTTTAAGTCTCCCTCCGCCTTTTCCTCGTCGGGACGAACGGGTATATCCTCTTTTTTTATTTTGATTCTTTTAGGTTTACGTTCTCTCAAAATACGCACCTCATCTGATCTGTCCGTTTCCCCTGATAACGAATTTATTTGTCGTCAGCTTGTCGAGTCCTATGGGGCCTCTCGCGTGAAGCTTCTGGGTCGAAATGCCTATTTCCGCGCCGAGTCCGAATTCTCCGCCGTCGGTAAAACGCGTGCTTGCGTTGACATATACGGCAGCCGAATTAACTTCGTTTAAAAACTTCTCCGCCGCCGAATAGTCCTTTGTTACGATACACTCGCTGTGACCGGTCGAGTATTTCGCGATATGCGCTATAGCTTCGTCGATATCGTTCACCGTTTTTACGCTGATTTTAAAGTCGAGATATTCCGTTCCCCAGTCGTCGTCCGAGGCGGGGAGAATACCGTCCGTTACGGCGCATGATGTTTCGTCGCCGTATATTATAACGTTTTTTTCGTCGAGTTTTTTCTTTATAACGGGGAGAGCCTTATTTATTATATCCTTATGAATGACGAGACTCTCGCAGGCGTTGCAGACCGACGGGCGGGACGTTTTTGCGTTGAATATTATATCCGCCGCCATATTTATATCGGCGTTTTTATCGACGTAAACGTGGCAGTTGCCCGCGCCTGTTTCTATGACGGGGACGCTCGCATTTTCGACGACGGCTTTTATAAGTCTTGCGCTTCCTCTGGGGATAAGCACGTCGACGAATTCGTTTAATTTCATCAATGAGGCGGTTACTTCGTGGTCGTTATTGTCGATGAGCTGAACCGCGTTTTTGTCGAATCCTGCCTCGGCAAGAGCCTCGCGCATGGAGTCGGCGATTGCATTATTCGAATTAAAAGCCTCTTTACCGCCCTTTAATATAACCGCATTGCCCGATTTGAGACAGAGTACGGCGGCGTCTGCGGTGACGTTCGGACGGGCTTCGTATATCATTGCGATAACGCCCAGCGGAACGCTTACCTGCTCTATTTTCATTCCGTTTTCGCTCGTATAGCCCGACAGCACCTTGCCGACGGGGTCGGGCAGGCTTATTACGTCGATGACGGCGGAAGCGATTGAATTTATACGCTCCTTTGACAGCGCGAGACGGTCGAGCATCGCTTCGCTCATTCCGTTTTCTCTCGCCTTTTTTAAATCATCCGCGTTCGAAGCGAGAATTTTATCCGTATTTTCAATAAGTTTTTCCGATATCCTTTTAAGAGCCTGATTCTTTTCGCCCGTTTTCTTTTTAGAAACGGAGACGGACGCTTTTTTCGCGTTTGTGCCTATCTTATAAAGATAATCGTTAATTTGATTCTGAGTCATAATATCAGCCTTTCGTAAATCTTGTGCCGATCTGGTGACCGTCGATAAGCTTATAAATATCGGTCGGGTCGGAGCCGTTCATTATGACGGTTTCGATTCCCGCCTCGCCGGCTATCTGCGCGGCGTGGAGCTTTGTAACCATTCCGCCGGTACCGCGCTTCGTTCCAGCCCCGCCCGCGATTGCGAATGTCTCGTCCGTTATCTCTTTGACAACGGGAATCAGAACCGCGTCGTCGTCGGTCATGGGATTTGCGCTGAACAGTCCGTCGATATCAGAGAGAATGACGAGCAGATCCGCGCCTATGAGCTTAGCCACGGTTGCCGACAGGCTGTCGTTGTCGCCGTAGACTATCTCCTCGACCGCGACGGAGTCGTTTTCGTTTATGATGGGAATAACGCCGTAGTTTAACATTCTGTCAAACGAATTTATGAGATTCTGCCGTCTCTCTTCGTTTTCTACGTCGCTTTTCGTAATAAGAAGCTGACCCACCGTGTGCGAATACTCCGAGAAAAGCTTGTCGTACATGAACATCAGTTCGCACTGTCCCACGCACGCGACCGCCTGTCTCGACGGGGTGTCGGCGGGCTTTTCTTTAAGTCCGAGCTTGCCTATGCCCACCGCGATGGCTCCCGAGGAGACGAGAACGACCTCCTTGCCCTGATTTTCGAGGTCGGACAGCACGCTTGCAAGCTTTGCCATCCGTCTGATGTTTATTTTGCCCGTATTATACGTAAGAGTTGAGGTTCCGACCTTAAATACGATACGTTTTGCGTTTTTTATGTCAGTCATATACTATTCTCCGAAATGTTTAATTAAAATATATTGTAGCATAAGAAAAACATTAAGTAAACAACTGCGGGGATTATTTTTAAATAAATTATAATAAGTTTTTGTCAAAACTCTATTGTTTTTAATTGCATAAAAAGTTATAATAAAATGAAAAAATGTTGTGAAAGGATGCACATACATGTTATTTGCGCGTGATATCGCCATAGATCTCGGCACCGCCAGCACGCTCGTTTACGTCAAGGGCAAGGGTATTATAATGAACGAGCCGTCGGTTGTCGCAGTTGATATAAAATCGGAAAATCCCAAGGTCGTCGCCGTCGGAGGCGAGGCTAAGGTAATGATAGGCAGAACGCCCGGTTCGATAGCGGCGAAAAAACCGCTCAAGGACGGAGTTATCGCCGACTACGAGATGACCGCCGATATGTTAAAGGCTTTGATCGCTAAAGTTGTCAGCGGTTCGCTCTTTACACGCGCGAGAGTAATTCTTACTGTTCCGTCGGGTCTTACCGAGGTCGAAAGCCGAGCGTTTCATAACGCGGCGAGAAGCGCGGGCGCAAGATACGTCAGCATAATAGAGGAGCCCATGGCTTCGGCTATCGGCGCGGGACTGCCCGTGTCCGAGCCGGTCGGAAGCATGGTCGTAAATGTCGGCGGAGGAACGAGCGAGGTCGCCGTTATTTCTCTCGGAGATATCGTAACGTCGAATTCGGTAAGAGTCGGCGGCGACGCGATGGACGAGGCTATAATCGCTTACATAAGAAAAAAGCATCAGCTTCTTATCGGTGAGAGAACCGCCGAAGAACTTAAAATCAAAATCGGCTCCGCGTATCCTTACGACGGAGAGGGAGCTATGGACATAAAGGGCAGAAACCTTGTCGACGGTCTGCCGAAAAACGCGGAGATTACATCGGATGAGGTTCGTACTGCTATTGCCGACGCTGTAAATCAGATTGCCGACACGGTATGCGAAACGCTTGAAAAAACTCCGCCGGAGCTGGCTTCGGATATAATGGACAGGGGAATAGTTCTCACCGGAGGCGGAGCTCTTCTGAGGGGACTCGATAAGCTTATAAGCGACAGAACGAAGATCGACGTACGCGTTTCCGACAAACCGCGCGAGTGTACGGTTATCGGAGCGGGCAGATGCTTAGAGGTCAGCGTTCTCAATATTAACAGATAACAATTCGGAGCAGATATGGACAGATTCTTTAAAAGCAGGAGATTCAAGGCGTTTATATGCGTGTTCGCGGCTTTGCTTGCGGGCGTTGTCTTTGCCGCCGTTACGACGGATTCGACGTCTCCGCTGACCGCCGCCGCGGGCGTGGTTTTCAGCCCTCTTCAGAAATTGTCGTCGGTAATAGGAGAGAAAACGAGAAACACGTTCTCTTCATTCGTCTCGTCCTCGTCGTATAAGGAGGAGATTTCGAGACTCAACGGTGAACTCAATAAAAAGAACGAGGAGCTTGTTGACTATGAAAGAACAAAGCAGAAGCTTAATTCGTACGAGGAATTTTTAGGCGTAAAGGATTCGAATCCCGACTACGTTTTCTGCCCGGCAACGGTTATTTCCCGCGACGCGTCGGATATTTACAACACATTTATGATAGATAAAGGCTCCGCGGATTCGGTAAGCGTAAACGATCCCGTAATATACGGCAATTACGTCGTCGGAATCGTAAAAGAGGTCGCGCTTACCACAAGCGTTGTCAAAACGATTCTCGACCCGAGCGTAAACATAAGCGTTTACGAAATAAAAACGCGGGAGAGCGGATACTCTTCGACAACCTCGCGTCTGTCGTTCGACGGACTGTGCAGAATGTCGGGACTTACAAAGACAACGGCTGTTTCCGGCGGAGGTATCGTCTGCACGTCGGGACTCGGCGGAGTTTTTCCGCGCGATCTCATAGTCGGAACCGTAACGGAGATAAGGGACGAGGACAACGACGTTTCGTCGTACGCGGTTATTGAGCCGGGAGTCGATATAAAGACTGTCGCGGATGTATTCGTAATAACCGATTTCGAGGGACAGAACGGCTGATTTTCGGGAGATTTTAAATTATGTTTTTCAGAGAGAACGTAAAAAGAAACGTTCGCAGGGTGCTGTTTTTTGTTTTTATAGCAGTCGGTGCGCTCATGCAGAACGCGTCGGGTTCGTCGGGCGTTTTTTTGTATAAAATTATATATATGCTTCCTCTCGTCGTTTCTCTCGGCGTTTTCGAAAAGGAGACGTGCGGGCTCGTTTACGGCATTATCGGCGGTGCGTTCATTGACCTTACGTCGGTCGCGCCGGACGGACTGAACGCGTTGTTTTTCGCGTTTGTCGGATGTACGGCGGGCGTGCTTACGCATTACGTAATGAAAAGAAATTTTGTCAGCGCGTTTATAATAACCGCTGTTTCGTCGCTTGTTTACGAGACTTTGGCGTGGCTTATTCGCGTTATGATTCCCGTCGGGGACAAGGGATGCGTTTTGCTTCTTGGCAGATTTCTGCCGACGGCGGGTATTACCGTTCTGATTCTGCCCGTTACGTACGTTATTGCGGGACTGTGCATGAAGTATCTGAAGGACAAGGAAAACATCGTTATCGGGTGACGGTTTATGGATAAATCTAAAATCATACGGCGGGCGAAGATAACCCTCGTTTTGTTTATATGTGCGTCGATAGTATTTGTTTCGGCTGTCGTAAAGGTTCAGTATTTCGACAAGGATTCGTACGCTTCGGGCAAAAAATACAGAACGTACGAGGTTGCCGTCGAGGCTTCCAGAGGCGAAATTCTCGACAGAAACGGCAAACCGCTCGTTACGAACAGACAGGGCAACCGTATCATATTCGACGCTTCGGCTTTTCCCTCGTCGTCAAAAAAAGAACAGCGCAATTCGATTATAAATTCGCTTATAAAGCTTTTTGAGGCTAATTCTCTCGAATGGGACGACAATCTGCCGATAATTTTCGACGAGAGCGGTAATCTCGTTTTCGCAGAGGACAGGGAAGCCGATATAAAGGCTCTTAAAAATAAAAATATGCTCAATCTCAACAGGTACGCCACGGCGCAGAACTGTATGGACGCGCTTATAGATATGTATTCGCTTTCTATTTATCAGCTTGCCGACGCGCGGAAGATAGCCTCCGTTTTATACGAGATGTGGCGTACTGGCTATTCGGTCAGCAATCCTTTCGTTTTTGCGGAGGATGTTCCGAACGAAATCGTATCGGTCATTCTCGAAAACAGCGATTTGTACGTAGGCGTAAAATCCGAGGTCGTAACTTACAGAGAGTACGGAAATACGCCTTTGGCTTCTCATATTCTCGGTATCGTCGGAGTTATAAACGATACGGAGTACGAGTCGCAGAAGAAGAAAACGGAGGAGCTTCTCTCTTCCGACGCGCTTACCTCGACTCAAAAGAAAAAAATTGAGGTCAATGCGTATTCTCTCAACGACGACATAGGCAAGTTCGGAATAGAGAGCGTGATGGAGGAGTATTTAAGAGGTCAGAAAGGCGTAAAGACCGTATCGATAGACACGGATTCAAATGTTTCCGAGGAATATACGATTCCGCCCGTACAGGGCAACACCGTCGTTACGACGATAGATTCGACATTGCAGAGCGTTGCTCAGACGGCTCTCGAAAACAGGATTCTCGAGCTTACCGCGGAAGCGGGACTTGAAGCCGCCGGAGCTGTTGTTGTGTTGAATGTCAACACGGGCGAAGTGCTTGCCAGCGCGTCATATCCGACTTATAATCTTGCAGAGTATTACGATAAATACGACGAGCTTGCGAAAAACCCCGCGTCCCCGCTGTGGAACAGGGTTTTGCAGAGTACGTACGAGCCCGGTTCGACGATGAAGCCGGTTATGGCTGTTGCGGGACTTGAATCCGGAACTATAAATAAGGATTCAAAATTTTACTGCGGTGAGGTGTTCGACTATCACGGACAGGAATTCGGATGCTTAGGTTCGCACGGAAATATAAACGTCGTCAGCGCGCTTGAGGTTTCATGCAATATTTTCTTTTATAATCTTGCAGACCTTATGGGTATTGATATAATGAACGATTATTCCCGTCGTTTCGGTCTGGGAAGCAAGACGGGAGTCGAGCTTTCGGAGGCTTCGGGTATTCTTGCGGGCAAGGCGTACAGGGAGTCGGTCGGACAGAAGTGGTATTCGGGCGATACGATTCAGGCTGCTATCGGTCAGTCGGACAACCAGTTTACGCTTATGCAGATGGTCAACTACTGCGCGACTATCGCGAACAACGGCACGCGATATACTCCGCATTTCGTAAAGAGCGTGGTTACGTATGACTATTCCGATACCGTGTCGGAGACGGGCATTACCGTAGCGCAGAATACGGGCGTAGCGCAGAATACGATCAATATTGTAAAAGAAGGTATGTACGACGTTGCAAACTACGGCTCGTGCGCCTCGGCGTTTTCACCCTTACAGTATAAGGTTGCCGCAAAGACGGGTACAACACAGATTAAAAAGATTGTAAACGGAAGCGTTGTAAAGGGCAACAACGGTTTTATTATGAGCTTCGGACCTTACGAGGATCCCGAAATCGCGATAGCCGTAGTTATCGAAAACGTAAACTCCGGTACTGCGACGGCAAAGGTCGCGGCAGATATATTCGAATACTATTTCTCGTCGAGGAGTCAGATATCGGCTCCGCAGAGGACGGATTCAATTCTAAATTAAGTTACTGGTTATATAATGGAGGAAATTTATGGCAGACGTTATAGCGGTCGCTTCCGGTAAGGGAGGGGTCGGAAAATCCACTTTTTCCTGGCTGCTCGGCGGCGCGTTCGCCTCTATGGGGAGAAAAACACTTCTTATCGATCTCGACGCGGGACTTAACGCTCTCGATATTCTTTTCGGAGTGCGGGAGAACACGGTTTTCGGCTGGAACGACGTTTCCTCGGGCAGATGCTCTCTTGACGACGCGGTTATGAACTGCGGTGAAAATATCGATTTGCTTGCGTCTCCGTCGGCGGTGACGAGCTTTGATTCGCTTTCGGATATAACGGATTCGCTCAGGGAAAAATACGACCATATAATTCTCGACGCTCCGGCGGGACTCGAATCGGGATTTGTCGGCGCGGTCAAAAACTGCGATAAGACGATAATGGTTGCGACTCCCGATGCGGTAAGCGTTCAGGGCGCGGCCAAGGCCGCGGGAAAGGCCGTCGAATACGGCGTTAGAATAACCGATCAGCGTATCGTTATAAACAGATTTTTAAAGAAAGAAGCGATCAAATCAAGGCTTCTTAATATAGACGGCGTTATTGACTCGTCGGGCGTGAGACTTTTGGGGATCATCCCCGAGGATAAGTCGATTATATGCATGTCCGTTACAGGCAAAATGCCGAAAAAGAAAAGCGAAGTATATTCGGCGGCGAAGCGTATAGCAATGCGTGTTGAGGGAAAAAATGTTCCGCTTGACTTTAAACATATGAAATAAACAGTTGAAATATACAAAAATGTATGTTAAAATACACATGTGAACCTATGTTTATATGGAAAAACTTATGGTAAAATTATAATTATTGTATACTGAATGAAAGATGGTGTTTTTATGAATATCGCATTGATAGCTCACGATTCCAAAAAGGAGCTCATGACGCAGTTCTGTATCGCTTACTGCGGAATACTCAGCCATCATAATTTGTGCGCTACGGGAACGACGGGACGTATTGTCGCCGACGCTACCGGACTTGAAATCAAAAAATATATGAGCGGTACGCAGGGCGGCGACCAGCAGATCGGGGCAAGGATCGCCTGCAACGAAATTGATTTGCTTCTCTTTTTCAGAGATCCGCTTAACGCAAAGCCCCACGAGCCGAACGAGGCTAATCTTTTAAGACTGTGCGACGTTCACAACGTACCCGTTGCTACGAATATCGCCACTGCCGAATCTCTTGTCAGAGGACTCGAAAGAGGAGACCTCGACTGGAGAGATATCGTCAACCCCAAAAGATAACGTTTTTTAGTATTGATACAAATAAAAACGAAGAAGCTATAATTCGGAATAAGCATGTTAATTACAGCTTGGATTTTGTTTTATAGCTTCGTTTTTTATTAAATTATTTATTATTTTGTTTTAAAGCTTTACGTTTTATATGGCGGGAGCGTATTATAACGAGGTATTTTTGTTATGGCATTGTTAACTAAGGCTGTTAAGGGTACGAACGACGTTCTTCCCTCGGACAGCTATAAAAATCAGTTTATAGAATCTACCGTACTCGAAATTGCCGAAAATTTCGGTTTTAAGGAGATAAGGACTCCCGTTTTCGAGCATACGGAGCTTTTTAACAGAAGCGTCGGCGACACCACCGACGTTGTTCAAAAGGAGATGTACACCTTCGACGATAACGGAGGCAGAAGCATTTCATTAAAGCCCGAGGGAACTGCGGGAGCTGTCCGTGCGTTTCTCGAGCACGGACTTTTCAACGAGCCTTTACCGCAGAAGCTCGCTTACGTAACGCCCTGTTACAGATATGAAAAACCCCAGGCGGGCAGGTTAAGAGAGTTTCACCAGTTCGGAGTCGAGTGCCTCGGTGCGGGAACTCCGCAGGCGGACGCTGAAATTATTTCGCTTGCGCAGCATGTTTTCGACTTCTTCGGCGTTACAGGAATCAAACTCAATATAAATTCTATCGGCTGTCCCGAGTGCAGAAAAAAATATCATTCCGCGCTTAAAGATTATTTTGAGTCGAAAAAATCGGATTTATGCGAGACATGCCTCGGCAGACTCGAACGCAATCCCATGAGAATTCTCGACTGCAAAAGTCCCGTTTGTTCTTCAATCGCAAAGGACGCGCCGAAGGTTCTCGATTATATATGCGATGAATGCAGAGAGCATTTTGAGGGCGTTAAGAAATGTCTTGACGCTATGGATATAGAATATACCGTCGACCCCATGATAGTCAGGGGGCTTGACTATTACACGAAAACCGTTTTCGAATTCGTTTCGACCGAGATAGGCGCGCAGGGTACAGTCTGCGGCGGCGGAAGATACGACGGACTTATAAGCGAGCTGGGCGGTCAGCCCCTGCCCGCGGCGGGATTCGGTATGGGAATAGAGAGACTTATGCTCTTGATGCAGACGCAGAACACGCCTATGCCGTCGGCAAAGCCCGTTGATTTGTACATTGCTTCGACAGACGAGAGCTCCATGCTTCTTGCTCTGAAGCTTGCCGACGAATTGAGAAGCGAGGGCGTGAGCGTTCAGCTCGACGTTGTCGGACGTTCTCTCAAGGCGCAGATGAAGTTTGCTAATAAAATCGGCGCGCTTTACACAGCGGTTCTCGGTTCCGATGAAGTATCGAACGGAAAAGTTACCGTTAAATGCATGGAGGACGGAACGGGAGAAGAGCTCGAGCTTGAAGATTTCGCAGAGCATTTTATAAGCATGTCCGTAAATAAATCGCTTGAAGGGCTCGGCGATTTTGGCGGAGATTTTGACATATCAAGTTTGTTGGGAGGTAGTCTGTGACAAAAAGTCACGGCGAGAGAAAAATGGATTTTTTAACGGGAATGAAAAGAACTCATTACTGCTCGGATTTGAGAGAATCCGACTGCGGTAAAGAGGTAACTGTATGCGGATGGGTTCAGCGCAGCCGCGATCTCGGAGGACTTATATTTATTGATTTAAGAGACAGAACCGGTATCGTTCAGCTGGCTTTCGACGACAATACCGACAGAGAAGTATTTGATAAGGCTTCGTCCGCAAGAAGCGAGTATGTTTTGGCGGCAAAGGGCGTTGTCAGAGAGCGTTCGTCAAAAAATAAGGATATCGCAACGGGAGATATCGAGATCGAAGTTAAGGAGCTTCGTATCTTAGGCAGGAGTGATACTCCTCCGTTCGAAATTATCGAGAACTGTCAGACTGCCGAAACGCAGAGACTCAAATACCGTTATCTCGATTTAAGACGTCCCGACCTTCAGAAAAATATTCTTTTCAGAAACAAAGTCGCGCACATAACGAGAGATTATTTCTATGAAAAAGGATTCGTAGAGATTGAGACTCCCATTCTTATTAAATCCACGCCCGAGGGCGCGAGAGATTTCCTCGTTCCGTCGAGACTTCACAACGGCAGCTTCTATGCTCTGCCCCAGTCGCCTCAGCTTTATAAACAGCTTTCCATGGTTGCGGGCTTCGACAGATACATTCAGCTTGCCAGGTGCTTCCGCGACGAGGATTCGAGAGCCGACAGACAGCCCGAATTTACGCAGATAGACCTTGAAATGTCGTTCGTTGACGTTGAGGACGTTCTCGAGGTCGGCGAGGGTTATATCGCGAGAATTTTCAAGGACGCTCTGGGCGTTGACATTCCTCTTCCGCTCAAACGCCTTACATATAAGGATGCAATGGAGCGTTACGGTTCGGATAAGCCCGACACGCGTTTCGGAATGGAGATTTATGACCTTTCCGACGAAGTTAGGGACAGTAATTTCGTCGTATTCAAATCCGCTCTCGAAAACGGCGGTACGGTAAGGGGCATTACGGCAAAGAATGCCGTATCGAAGCTTTCGAGAAAGGAAATAGATAAGCTTACCGACTTCGTAAAGGGTATCGGCGCAAAGGGTCTTGCATGGATAAGAATGACCGACGACGGCATAGCTTCGTCGTTTGCAAAATTCATGAGCGAGGACGAGATGACCGCGATTCTCAATAAAGCAGGCGCGGAAAAGGGCGACGTAGTTCTCATTATCGCCGACGCTAAGAAGAATCTTGCGCTTACAAACCTCGGCGCGTTGAGATGCGAGGTCGCAAAGAAGCTTGACATTATCGGCGAGGGCTATAACTTCCTGTGGATTACCGAGTTCCCGTTCTTCGACTGGGACGAGGACAATCAGCAGTGGGTTGCAATGCATCATCCGTTTACCGCTCCCATGGACGAGTGTCTTGACTATCTTGAAACGGACAAGGCTTCCGTCAGAGCAAAGGCGTACGATCTTGTTTTAAACGGAATCGAGCTTTCGAGCGGTTCAATAAGAATTACGAATCCCGAATTACAGAACAGAATGTTCAAGCTTCTGGGCTTTACCGACGAGGAAGCTCATGCGAAATTCGGCTTCCTGCTTGACGCGTTCAAGTACGGCGCACCCCCGCACGGAGGTATGGGCATAGGTCTTGACCGTCTCGTAATGCAGATGCTCGGTGCTCAGAGTCTGAGAGACGTTATACCTTATCCCAAGCTTAAAGACGCGACGGAGGCTATGACGCAGTGTCCGTCGCCCGTAGATTCCGCACAGCTTGACGAACTCGGAATCAAGGTTATTAAAACCGAAGAAAATAAATAACGGCATTATTGCCGTTTGCAGGTGATGAAAAATGACGGGAACAATTAAAAAGCTTTTGTCCGTAATTCTTGCACTGGCAATGCTGTTTTCGCTTAATGTTTGTGCGTTCGCGGAAAATGAGACGGAAATTGACAAGCCGTTTGCCGACAGCGAATTTTTTACCGACGGCGATTACAGTATTCATTACAGGGTAATTCCCGCCGAGGGCGAGAGAAAAGGCAGAATTTTGTTCATCCACGGATTTTTATACTCCAGCTCGACGTGGAACGATACCGCGAAAGAGATTTCGGCTCAGGGGTATGACTGCGTACTTGCCGATCTGCCCGATTTCGGTTATTCTACGCGTGAGACCTTCGATACGAATTATATTTCCCGCGAACAGCTTATGACCGACCTTATGGAGAGCATCGCTCCTCTTTCCGAATGGATAGTCGCGGGTCACTCCATGGGCGGAGGTATCGCGTCGAATATCGCAGTTTCACATCCGGAAATTAAGGCATTAATGCTCTACGCCCCAGCGGTTCAGAGCAAGGTAAGTCCGTTATTCGAAAAAGCGGCGAGGAACGATAAACTGATGAATTCAATGCAGAAAATCGCGAACGCTGTATTGAGCATAAATATTATTGTTAAATTCGCGGCGGGATATACGGCGAGAGATTGGCAGTATGGATTGAAATACGACGCGTCGATTCTGTCAGAACCTCTTAAAATCGACGGAACCATGCGCGGAATCTGCGTTCAGTACGCAAGAAGCGAACAGACCGATACAGAGTCTCTTGCGAATATCAATATTCCCGTACTGCTCGTATGGGCGAGTAACGACGTTGTTCTCGGAAGCAGTGATACTTCAGCGTTTTCGAAGGTTCTCGACGGTAAGGCGCAGACTCATTATGTCGACGGCGGTCATATATTTATAGAGTCGCAGGCTCATAAGACTGCGGATATTACGCTCGGTTTCCTCTCTGAGGTTAGCTGAATTTGAAAAATTACATTCGAGTAAATTATATGAAAACACGAGAAAAACAGAGAAAAACAGAGCTTACGTTTTGTAAATGAAAAAAGTTTTTAAAAAGTGTTGACTTATAATATAAAATGTGATAACATTAACAGGCGCGTTGAGAGACGCGTCTGATTTTGTTTTTAAATTATCAAATATATTCGGAGGTCAGATTTATGTCAACTTATATGCCAAAAGCTGAAGAAATCACTCGTGCTTGGTATGTTCTTGACGCAGAGGGAAAGACTCTCGGCGCAGTCGCTGCCGAGGCGGCCGTTCTTCTTCGCGGCAAGCATAAACCCACATTCGCTTATCATGAGGACTGCGGCGACAACGTTATCGTTATCAACGCCGAGAAGGTTGTTCTTACAGGTAAGAAGCTCGAGCAGAAAATGTACTATCATCACACCGGTTATATCGGCAACATGAAAGAAGTTAAGTACAGCACTCTCATGAGAGAGAAGCCCTGCTTCGTTGTTGAGAAGGCTGTTAAGGGTATGCTTCCCGACAACACTCTCGGCAGACAGGCATTCACTCGTCTTCATGTTTACGCAGGCGCAGAGCACAAGCATGCCGCTCAGAAGCCCGTTGTAAAAGAGTTTTAAGAAAGGGGAGGCAAATTAAATGTACGAAAGCAATCCTTATTTTTACGGTACCGGCAGAAGAAAGAGCTCGGTAGCAAGAGTCCGCGTTTATCCCGGCACCGGCAAGGTAACAATCAATGACAGAGATATCGACGACTATTTCGGTCTCGAGACTCTTAAAACAATCGTTCGTCAGCCCCTCGTTCTTACAGAGACTGCCGAGAAGTTCGATATCGTATGCAAAGTATCGGGCGGCGGCGTTTCCGGTCAGGCAGGCGCAATCCGTCACGGCGTAGCAAGAGCACTTCTTCAGTTCGACGAGAACCTTCGTCCCGCTCTCAAGAAGGCAGGCTTCCTCACTCGTGACCCGAGAATGAAAGAGAGAAAGAAGTACGGTCTCAAAGCAGCCCGTCGCGCTCCCCAGTTCTCAAAGAGATAAATTTTTATCGAATATTATCAAAAGCCCGAAACTGCGGTTTCGGGCTTTTTGGTTGTTGATTTTTTTGGAATAAATGTATTATAATAATATAAACAAATGTCATAGAGGTTATTATAATGACTGAAACAAACAAAGTTGAGTTTAAGGTAAGATTAAATGATAAATTAGAACGTGAAGTCGTTGCCTTTTTGAATTATAGAGAGGGCGGCATTATCTATATCGGAATAGATGATGACGGAAACGCAATAGGTGTTGACGATATAGACAGTGTTCAATTGAAAGTTAACGACAGAATAAAGAATAATATATTACCGTCTACATTAGGTCTTTTTGATGTTATAGTCCAAAATATAAACGGTATAGATGTTATAAAGATTATAATTTCAAGCGGTAATGAAAAGCCTTATTATTTACGGAATAAAGGAATGAGTGAATCGGGTTGTTTCATTCGAAACGGTAATTCCGTTCAGCCGATGCCGTCTGAAATGATAAGTGACTTGTTTGCTCGCAGAACTCGTAATTCACTGAGCAGAATGGAGTCTCCGAGGAGTAACTTAACATTTGAACAGTTAAAAATTTTTTACGAGGAACGCGGATTCAAACTAAATTCAAATTTTAAACAAAGTTTAGAGTTGTTGACAAAAGACGGAGTTCTTAACTATACGGCATATCTGCTTTCGGATGAAAACTCGGTATCTATAAAAGTTGCAAAATATTCGGGAACGGATAAAGTCAGTTTGATAGAAAATGAGGAATACGGATATTGCTCTCTTATAAAAGCAACAAAAAGTGTTTTAAATAAATTTGAGATTGAGAATATAACAAAATCCAAAATAACAGAAAAAGAGCGTTTAGACCGTAAGCTTGTTGACGGTGTGGCATTGAGGGAGGCTATAATAAACGCTGTGGTTCACAATGATTATTCATCAGAAGTTCCGCCGTTATTCGAAATTTTTTCTGATAGATTTGTAGTTACATCTTACGGCGGATTGCCCGAGGGTTTGACAACGGAAGAATTCTTCTCAGGTTGTTCAAGACCCAGAAATCGGGAACTTATGAGGGTATTTAAGGATGTTGGATTGGTCGAACAGCTTGGTTCCGGTATGGAACGAATATTAGCGGTTTATGATAAATCTATTTTTGAGCTGAGCAAAAATTTTATGAAAGTAACGTTCCGTTTTTATGAAGAAAAAACCGCC
>UQQT01000018.1 GCA_900543395.1 uncultured Oscillospiraceae bacterium
CGGCCACACTTTTGTGACTCACAGGGAGACCCGCATCGCGACTATCCCCGTGGGCTATGCCGACGGTTATCCGCGCGCCCTCTCTTCAAAGGGCAGGGTGATAGTCAACGGTCAGTTTGCGCCGATAATCGGCAGAGTGTGCATGGATCAGTTCATGATAGACGTAACCGATATCGAGGGTGAGCTGAATATCGAGGACGAAGTCATTCTCATGGGCAGCGACAACGGCTGCACGATTAGCGCCGAGGAGATAGGCGATATGTCGGCGAGCTTCAACTATGAGTTCGTCTGCGGAGTTGCCCGCCGTGTGCCGAGAATCTATTTCAAAGACGGAAAACCCTATAAAGAAGTATCTTATATTTTAGACAAAGAATAAACTATTGACAAACATTCCCCAAAGCAGTTATAATTAAAACGATAAAAATTTATCGAAGTACCCTGCAACATCTAAAAGTTTACATCTGATTGCAAGTATGATTGTGTTTAACAAGGATGAAAACGCAGGCAGGCTGTCGCCTGTCAAGTTTGAAGACGCAGTTAAACGCGGTCAGACGACGCAATGCTTGTAAGGTTTTAGGCATACAGAGTACCAAAGGCGTGAGACGGTGCGTTTTGGGCTTATGGGGTTCGACTCTCTTTTGCTATATTATTAATTAATTTGTAACAAATCGATATATAATATTTAGTATCATATATTTTCGGAGATGATAAAAATGGCAAAGGAAATCAAACAGCAGTACTTATCCGGAGAACGCGCAATGTTCTTTGAAAAAGACGTTGACATATACGACAGCGTGTTCGCCGACGGCGAATCACCTCTCAAGCACGGCAGTAATTTGAAATTATATAATACTATGTTCAAATGGAAATATCCGCTCTGGTACTGTAAAAACGTATCGGTTGATAACTGCGCGTGGTTTGAAAACGCGAGAGCGGGCGTATGGTACACGGACGATATCGAGGTCAAAGACTCCGTGATAGAAGCTCCGAAAAACTTCCGCAGATGCAATAACGTAAGTCTTAAAAACGTTACTTTTCCGAACGCCGCAGAAACGCTGTGGTCGTGTAAAAACGTTAAAATAGACAATGTAACGGCAAAGGGCGATTACTTTGCAATGAACAGCGATAATATCACGATTGATTCTCTTACGCTGTACGGAAACTACAGCTTCGACGGCGGAAAGAACATCACAGTTAAAAATTCAAAGCTTCTTTCAAAGGACGCATTTTGGAACAGCGAAAATATCACTGTTGAGAATTCTTTTATTTCCGGCGAATATTTAGGCTGGAATTCGAAAAATCTTACGTTTATAAACTGTACGATAGAGAGCTTGCAGGGACTTTGCTATATTGAAAATCTCGTCATGAAAAACTGTAAGCTTATAAACACGACTCTCGCGTTTGAATACTCGTCCGTCGACGCCGAAATAAATTCGCATATCGACTCGGTGTTCAACCCCTCGTCGGGAATTATAAAAGCCGAATCAATAGGCTCAATTACGCTTGACGGAACAAAAGTCGACCCGTCGAAAACAAAAATAATTACGTCCGAAAGGGAGTAATGATATGACATACGATTTTGATACCGTAACCGACAGACGTTCGGAATTTTCAATGAAATGGGACGTTAAGGACGGAGAGCTCCCCATGTGGGTCGCCGATATGGACTTTAAAACCGCGCCCGAGATAACCGAGGCGATTATAAAACGCGCCGAACACGGAATTTTCGGATACACGGATGTTCCCGCACGGTGGAAAAACGCGGTTATATCGTGGTATGAAAAACGTCATTCACTCGAAATCGATTATGACAGACTGATGTTCTCGACAGGCGTTGTGGCAGCGATATCGAGCCTTGTCAGAAAGCTTACGACGCCTAACGAAAACGTCGTTTTGCTGACTCCGGTTTACAATATATTTTTCAACAGCATTATTAATAACGGATGCAGAGCAAAGGAGTGTCCGCTCATTTACGACGGGGAAAAATACGAGATAAACTGGACGGATTTTGAAGAAAAATTATCGGATAAGCAAACAACTCTGTTTATCTTATGCAATCCGCATAACCCGACGGGCGTTATATGGGACAGAGAAACGCTCGCAAGAATCGGCACGCTGTGCAAAAAATATCACGTCACGGTTATTTCCGACGAAATTCACTGCGATATAACCGACCCGGGGTACGATTACGTTCCGTTTGCGAGCGTAAATGACGAGTGCAAATATAACAGCATAACATGCATAGCACCGACAAAGACGTTCAATCTCGCCGGACTTCAGACCTCCGCGGTTTATGTTCCCGACGAGTATTTATTTCATAAGGTTTGGCGCGCGCTCAACACAGACGAGATAGCGGAACCTAACGTTTTCGCAATGACCGCGTCGATAGCCGCGTACGAACACGGCGAAAAGTGGCTCGACGAATTAAGAGAATATTTATATCTCAATAAAAAAACCGCACACGGATTCATTGAAAAAAATATACCCGAAATTAATATTGTAAACTCTCACGCGACATATCTTCTGTGGCTTGACTGCTCAAAAATATGCGAAAACTCGGACGCTCTCGCAGACGACATCAGGTCAAAAACGGGACTGTATCTTTCAAAGGGAAGCGCGTTCGGCAAGGGCGGAGAGGCTTTTCTCAGAATGAACGCAGCATGCCCGAAACGAACCCTCGACGACGGACTGGGCAGACTCAAGACATATTTTAAATTAATAAAATAAAACAAACCGTAAATCATAATTCCGAAAAGAACTGTGATTTACGGTTTTTTTTGTATTAATTTATTTAATCAAGCGTGGTCGTCTGTCTTGCTCTTGCCCGTGCTTTCTGCATACGTTTGCTTTCGCCCGAGTTCGGAATTTCCGCTTTTTTCGCAGAGGAGGAAACGCAGCCGGGGTTACCCTCCGCCATAATTTTCTCCGCGATTTCCGGTTCGTAAATCTGCGCGAGAGTCAGAGCAAGAGCCTTATACTCCTCCGCCCTGTCGTTCGCAAGCGAGTTTTGGCTTATCTTCATAAGCACGGAATCTTTTCTCGAAAAGTCCATCATGGAGACAGCCGCGGCAGCCTGATCGGATCTCGACGGATCGAAAAATCCCGCGTTATAAAACTGCAATGCAAGCTCGTTCTGCGCCGCCTTCGTATAGGCGGTATTTTTCTGCGCGGAAACCTCCACGTCAAATTCGGGAACCCTGTATCCTATCTCCGTGCCGTCGTCAAGGAATATCTTTTCACCCGATATCATTCTGTTCGAGCATGAAATAAAGCTCATTTTGCCGTCCTCGCCGATGATTCTGAACTTTCGCTCCTCGGAATAAAACTGTCTGATAAGCCCGATAACGAGCTTAATAATTTTCGAATACGCGTTATACGTATTTTTAAGGAAATCCCTGCTCGTTTTTCCGCTCGCCTCCTGGAGCGCGGCGATTGCCGAAGCCGCAGTGACCGCCGAACCCGTACTGCCGTTGTTGACGTCGCGGTTTCCGCTGGTCTCTTTCAGCTCGTCTATTTTATTATTGAGAATATTTACGTAAACGCCGTTGAGAACGGGAACTTCGATAGGTTTCACGTGCTTCTCGTCGAGGTCGCCCTCTACATGGACAATATCGTTGCTCCAGTCTGCGAATTCATCCTCGTTTATTCCTCCGGACATCTTCGAAAAATATCTGACTTTTGAGCCGATTTTCGCATTTTTGACCATGGCGGCATTCAGCTCGTCTATCTGAATCTGCGTGTCCTTGCATATATCTGTATATGAATAACCGCACGGGCTTCCCTCCACAGGAAAAAGCACGTCGAAAACAAACGGGTATTTGCCGTGGTCGTATATTCCGTCGGGGAAATGTTCGGGGTCGTTTTCCGTAGCGAACAAAACGGTATCGCCTACGAATTTACAGTAGTGAACGACGGTTTTCGTTCCGCGTTTCTTTTTATAATACCAGTCTATAACAAGACTTTTATCCGTAGTGTCGACTGTGTCGTCGTATCTGTACTTTGTAACCGTCGGCGAATTCGACGTAAGATTTACGTCCTTTAAAAACGGATAATCCTCTCTTAACGATTCGTTTGACTGAAGCTGTGTCGTAAAGAAATTCGCGCTCGACTGAATATCCGTGACTCCCGGCTCCCAGAAGCACGAGAGCAGATCCATTTTTTTAACGGAAATATCGCCGAGACCGTTCAGCTTTCCGCTGTCCCAAAACACTCCGTAAACGCCCGTACCCTGTTTTAATTTATACCACATCGCGTCGGAATAGGTAGTCGAAAAATCGTTCTGTTCGAGAATTACCGGAATAACGCCCGACAGAAGCTTCGCCTGTGCGACGTCGTTTTCCTCTCTGGGTAAAATATTAGGCTCGGGTATCGAATCCATGGCGTCGGCATGCTTTGAAACAAGAACGTTCCACAGCCACGCGGTCGCGGGAGTCCGTTTTTCTCCCTTCTCACCGCTTCCCCACTGGCGAAGCTTCCAAAATTCCTCGTTTTCGACAATCTTGCTTTCGAGTCTGCGCTTGCCCGCCCTGTACTTCATAAGAATCTGCGAGGCATTTTTAACAGCCGATGAATCAATAGGCTTCATAATACTTTCAAATGTGTCCATTTCTATACTCTCCTGTCATATTACCGAGCTTGATATTACGCCCGATTTATTTTGTTTTTTGTATATTTCGAGCGGGTCAAACGCGGGTATATGCGTTTCGCTCTTTATTCTCGGCGGAATCGGTCTCGTCATGCAGAAGTACCGCCACTCGTCCGCAGCATGATCCTCGAGCGACGTGTCGAGATCCTCGGGATTCGACGACGAATACATTAATGTAGGAATCGTGCGGATGAACGCCTTGCACGTATTAAAAACGTACATCATTGCGTAGCCGTTTTCGTCGAACGCGAGCCGGTAGTGGCACTGCATCCACCCGGGGATTCGCTTGTTATCCCCGGGGTCGAAATATATTCCGTACTTTTCGGCGGTTTCCGCTACGCTCTCGCCTCTTGACGTGTCCCATATCGACGGGTCCGCAACGCCCAATATTTTCTTCCCCTTTAAATACGGGTGTTCGTTCTCAATCCGCTTTATATTCGCAAACTGCTCGTCCGGCGGAATCTTTATTCCCTCGTTCGGCGTTTTTGTACAGCCGTAGTATTCCAGTATTCTGTATATCACGCCGTCGGAATCGACCGCCCACCACGCGCACGAAAAGGGCTTGTTATATCCGAAGTCGTAGCTTCTGTATATATTCATGCCCTTAGGCTCAAACGGCTCAATAACGTGACAGAATCTGTGTGCTTTTCTAAGCTCGTCGGCGGTCATTTTGAGTTCTTCGCATTTCGAATGCAGGGGATTTATTATAAAATCCTCAAAAAACATGCCCTCGAACACGTCCCACTTGCCGTAGAACCACATGTCTTTTAATTTAGGCGGCAGAGCTTCAAGCTGATTTATATAATCGGGCTGTTTGCTCATCAGCGCCTTGTTATCCGTCACGAGAGCCTGTATAAACGTGTAGTCGTCCCCGTTTTCCCCGTCCTCGAATTCTCTGTCGACGAACAACCGTTTAAAATACGCGTGGCTCTGTCCGCCGGGATTGCATGTGTAATATACGCGTTTCGGAAAGTCGTTAACGCCTCGGCAGCACGCCGTTATGCTTTTAATCTGATACTCGCTCAGCTGTGTAGCCTCGTCGAGAAATATGCAGTCCCATTCCGTACCCTGTAATCTGTCAAGATCAGAATCCCTCGAGCAGTACATAAACGTTATCGTCGAACGGTTGAAAAATGTGTAACGCTTCTCCTTGTCATTATACTTAACGTATTCGGGCATAAGTCCCGAGGCAACGAACGTCTCGCGCAGGGGACGGATATGGTTATTAATCAATTCGGGATAAGTCCGTCTGATTATTATTAATTTAATCCCCGGGTATTTTAAACAAAGCAAAATCGCCTTTACCCGTACGACCCACGACTTTCCGCCCCCTCGCGCTCCGCCGTAGCCTATGTGCTTATGCTCGTGTTCGTTTAAAAACAACGCCTGTTTTTCGTTAGGCGGAGGAATATTCAGCGTCATTTCTCCTCATCCCCCTCGCAGTCGAAAACAACACGGATATCCTCCCTGTTTTCGCTCTGCGTCTGTTTGCTTTTTTCAAGCTCCCATTTTTCCTGCTCAATACGTACGCTCTGCGCCTGCGCGGGAGTCTGAATATCGTTTACGTTTCTGATTATCGCCGTAAGATCCTTTAAAACGCTCACGCAGTCTTTGAGATTTTTCGTATCGGATTTATCCGTCTCATCCCCCGACGGCAGGGACAGTATCTGCGTTATCCGCTCCACCGCGAGATCGGCGGCGTAAGCCAGCGCGGCAATTTTCTCATTATCACTGTCGATTTGCTTAACGTCCGGCTTCCGGGCATTTTTCTTTTTCAATTCTCTTTTCGCCGCCGCCCAGCCTTCTTCTCTCGCGCGGGCATAAACCGTCCTTTTCGGAATCGAAAACTTCCCGCCCGCCGCCGAGATAGTCGCGCCGTCGTTTTCAAGATACCACTGCCGGACGGCGTTCCAATCATATTTATTCACTCTTTCACCTCTCGGAAATTTATGAATGTATTATACTCGTCCGACGGCTTCGGTATAATCCCCCCGCCGATTTTTAATTTTTCCGACGCTGTTCAAGCCGCTTTATCGTACTGCTCACAGATCGATTTTGCATGCGGACAGCGCATATAGCCGTAAGTACAGCAGTAATTTTTAAGCCAGAATTTTATCTCCCCCGAATTCTGAAACATAACCGCAAAGGTCTGTTTATCGTAGTATCCCTCGCATACTATCGACTGCGTCGATCTCGTTTTTCTGTAAAACGGACAAATTATATTCTCCGAAAAAAGCTGTTTAACATTGTTTTCGTTCATTATTTCTTTCCCCTTTCCTTTCAGCCGTTTCTCTCGGCAAGAAGCTTGTTTATTTTCGACAGTCGCTCCCCGCACGGACGGCGCTTTCCGCTTTCGTAAAGATAAACCGAATACCTTGAACAGCCTATCATCTCTGCAAAATCGGCAACGCTTTTATCCATCCCCGTACGCAAATCAATTATCTGATTTCTCGAAATTACTTTTTCTCCCTCTTTTAATCTCATTAGATTCTCCTTCCAAAAATAAAACATAGCCATTTTGGCTAATTTTTAATTAAAAAAAATAAGCTTTACTATTATTAAATTTTTAAAAAGACGCTGATTTTGACTATCACCTCTGCAAAACATTTGTTCACTATCAGCATAATACTGCTTTTTAGCCGTTTTGTCAATACATTTTGCAAAACATGTTGACATTTTGGCTAATTTATGATATCATGATAACGGTGATAAATATGACTACGAACGAAAAAATCAAATATCTTCGCAAACGCAGGTCAATGTCTCAGCAGGAACTTGCAGAAGCGGTAGGCTTCCGCACCGCGTCGGCTGTAAATAAGATTGAAGCCGGTATACGCGGAATCAGCGGAACTAAGTTAATGGAATTCGCAAAAGCATTAGACACCACCCCCTCGTATCTATTATCTCCCATTCAGGAAGAATTTGTAAATCCCCCCTCAAATTTAAACTGCGGCGAACGCAAGGTACCGCTGATCGGTACCATAGCGTGCGGACTTCCCATTCTCGCGCAGGAAAACACGGAGGATATGCTCGCACTCCCGCCCGATATAGACGCCGATTTCGCGCTCAGATGCAAGGGCGACAGTATGATAAACGCCCATCTGTTCAACGGCGATATCGTATATATACGCCGTCAGCCCGACGTCGAAAACGGAGATATTGCCGCCGTGCTTATAGGCGACGAGGCCACGTTAAAGCGCGTACGTAAATATCCCTCGAAACTCATACTGTCGCCGGAAAATCCCATGTACGACGATCTCGTATACGAGAATTCCCGGCTTGACGACGTTCATATACTCGGGAAAGCAGTCGCATTTCTCGGTTATATAAGGTAACAACAGATTTTATTGTACTAAAAAATCCTCAATGACATAATCTATATGCACAGGTTCCACGTCGCAGTATTCCATACGTCTTGCGAGATCTTCGACCGACGGGCGGTTTACGGACAGATCCTCATACCGTCTGTTCTTATACTCTATTCCGTATGTTAAGTATCTGTTCCCCTCGATAACAACCGACGTGGTTATTACCCTGCATCTGCTGACTGTTTCATTGTTTACCATGTTTATACCTCCCTGATAGATTGTGATTAACATTTTACATATTATTTCGCAGTTATCAATGTGCATATCCGACGATATCTCGCCATGATTTTTTTACAGTTCGAGGACAATACAACTAATTTTTTTTATTTTTGTTTGTATAATTTGTTTTGTTTCAATAAAAGCTGTCGTTTTTACATTCTGTTTTCTTACATTTTCATTTTTTGATTTTAAATTCTGTTTCGTTTTTGAATGTAAAATCCGAACGATGTTTGACCGACGGATTTTATTTTTCTTTTTAAAGTTTTATTAACATTATTTGAATAAACCATTTCTAAAATGTTAACAATAAAACACATTTCGACTTTTTTCGACTTTTTTTCACGGAGGTTGTCAATTATGAAGGACAATAACGGTAATTTCGACGATTACTCATACGATATACCCGTTTCAAAAAGAAAACGCGAATCTCCTGTCGATTTTAAACAAACCGTCATTGCCCCGAAAGAAAAGCGAAACGGCAGAAAAACCGCGGTTTCAATAATATGCGCGCTCACGGCTCTTGCCATGATTGCCGTAATTATCGCCGTTCCCGTAAAATACGGCGGATATAAAAATCTGTGGTATGAAATAAACGGCGGTAAAATAAATTACCCCTACGTTTTCGTACACGGTCTCGGCGGATGGGGCGAGGACGGCGGACTCGATACGGCGTCTCCGTACTGGGGTTCGTCCGCGGGAAGCATTACCGATTACTTAAAAAACGAGGGCTTTGACGTCTGCGCACCGGGCGTTGGGCCTATATCGAGCACGTGGGACAGGGCTTGCGAGCTATACGCACAGCTTACGGGAACAACCGTCGACTACGGAGCGTATCACTCCGAAATGCATAAGCATGCGCGCTTCGGCAGACAGTACACGACCGCGCTCGTACCGCAGTGGGGCGAAAGAATAAACGGCGGGCAGAGAGTTAAAATTAATCTCGTCGGTCACAGCTGCGGCGGAGAGACCGCAAGACTGCTCGCTTCACTGCTCGAATACGGCGACGAAAACGAGCAGAACGCAACCGGGAACGAAACCTCTCCGCTCTTTACCGGAGGTAAAGGCTCCTATGTTTTCAGCGTTACGACTCTGTGCTCACCGCATAACGGAACGTCGCTTACGTGTCTTATAAATTCCGTCGGCAGGCTCATAGGTCTTGACTCGACAACCGATTTGCTGACAACCGTCTGCTTTGCGGCGGCGGGCGTGACCTCGCCCGTGTCGGGAGTTTATGATTTTATGCTCGACCAGTTCGGAGTCGGGAAAATCAACGGAGGTTTAAGCGAAATCAGAAACGCAGTCAGAGCCGTTGTCGAATCCGATAACGACCACGCGGGCTATGATTTATCGCCCGACGGAGCAAAAGAATTAAATTCGAAAATAAAAACGGTAAAGGACGTATATTATTTTTCCTATTCATACTGTTCAACAAAAGACACGTCGGTTTTAAACGGACAGACTGCCGATTTAAAAATTTCGCTCCCCGTACTGATCGGATTTTCGGACGCAATGGGCATGTACACGGGCGTTACCGACGGCGGAATAAATATCGATTCGTCATGGCAGGCTAACGACGGACTCGTAAACGTCGTTTCGGCAAAATATCCGCTCGGCGAGGAACATGAGGATTACATTCAGGACAGTACGAAAATCAAAAAAGGAATTTGGTATGTAATGCCGACGAGATCGGGACACCACGGCACGGTCATAGGCATGGACGGCAACACCTCGGAAGTCCGTCAGTTCTATTCGGACTTAACGTCGATGATTGAAAATTTAAGATAATAAGAATAAAACTCCCCGCTCTGCTAAAAATAACAAAAAACAGAGTAAGGAGTTTTTTTCATGGCAAAGAACAAAGACAATCAGAAGAAAAAATCAAAGAAGGACAAAACCAAACCGGACGTAAATACGCCCCGCGAGGACAACGCACAGAACAAAGCCGATAACAACGCGGAAAATTAAATTAATACGAACAAGAAAATCCGAACCGCAAAGCATTGCAAAACTTTGCGGTTCGGATTTTTCATTTTTTTAATTCTATTTATCCCTGCCGTTTTTAATCGAAAACACAACCGACGCGCAGACCGCCAGTACAACCGTATACGCCGTCACAATCAAAATCGGCTTAACTGCCGACGAATACTCCCCCGCTATGAGAAACCGTCCCGCGTCGACGGCATTTGCAAACGGCAGAACACGGCATATCTTTTTAAACGTACCGCCGAGCAGATCGAGGTCGAACCACGCGCCCGACAGCCACGCCGTCAGATTGACGATTATCGACGCGATTCCGCCGACCGCCTTATCGGTAAATACCGTGCCGAGGATAAGCCCCGCCGAAATGAACATAACCGCGCTTATCATACACGATAAAACGCAGAGAATAACGCCCGCGTTCAATTTAAGCGAGAGCACAACCGATACCGCAAGGGCGATAATAAGCTGTATCACGGCAACGGGAATAAGCGACAGAGCATAGCCTGCGATAAAATCAACGCCCTTCATCGGCGAAGCGCACAGTCTTATAAAAAGAGAGGTCGTTCTGTCCTTGGATATAAGAAATCCCGAAAACAGCGATATAAACGACAGACCGAACACCGCGACTGCGGGGAACAGACTGTTTATTTCAAACAAAGTCATCTGCGCCTCGGGCGGTATATTTTTATTAATTATGCTCATGAGAAAAAGCATGATTACGGGGAATCCTATTCCGAATACAATCGCCATAGGGTCTCTCAATATCTCTTTAAAATTACGCTTGGCAAACACGAACATTCTCATTTTAAATCCTCCCCGCCGGCAAGCGCAATAAACGCTTCCTCAAACGTCTCTTTACCGCTCATTTTAATAATTTCGTCCGTTGTACCGAACGCTTTAAGTCTGCCCTTAGCCATAACGGCGGTGACGTCGCTTAATATGCACGCCTCTTCAAGATAGTGAGTAGTCAGAACGACGGTATGCCCGCCCTTTAATTTTTCGATAAACCTCAGAAGCTCGCGTCTTGCGATAACGTCGAGTCCGAGCGTCGGCTCGTCGAGAAACAGCACTTCGGGTTGAGTCACTATCGCCATAGCAATGCTTAACCTGCGCTGATATCCGCCCGAAAGCTTGCCCGCGCGTTTCTTTTCAACCTCCCCGAGTCCGAGTTTTTCGATAACAGAATTAATATCCGCGTCCTTTTTATTATAAATCCCCGCTATGAATTCGAGGTTTTCGCGTACGGTCAGGTTCTGCGCGACAGCCGTCTCCTGCGGTGAAACGCCGATAACCGAGCCGACCTTGTTTTTCTCGCCGACGGTGTCGTAACCCATAACGCGGATTGAGCCGGAGTCGGGCTTTATTATACCGCACATCATTTTAATGCTTGTCGTCTTGCCCGCGCCGTTTACACCCAGAATTGAAACGCATTTTCCCTTTTCGACCTTAAACGAAAGAGAATCGACCGCCGTCAAGTCCTTGTATTTCTTCGTAACTTTATTAAGTTCGATCGCGTACATAATATCACTCCCCGCCGTCCTTAACCTCTTCAAAGTCGCCGGTAAAAATCTCCGCATCACGCCTTTCGGACTCGTCCATACCGCCCGATTCCATCTTCTTAAACACGCCGTCGACAATCGACTGAACCGCGCTCATCTTATTTATCGCAATCCCTCTTTTTTTATCGGCAAACAGCACAACGGAGTCACCGCATTCGAGAGAAAACAAATCCCGCATTTCCTTTGGAATAACTATCTGCCCCTTGGGACCCACCTTTGCGGTGCCCATCATTTTATCGTTACGTTTTTTTATCATAAATCAAACCGCCTTTTATTGAAAAAGTATAACTTGTTATACTAATTATACACAATTCAAAAATTATGTCAACAGCGTTTTGCATTAAATTTTTCTTATAAATCCACTGCTAATAATCACTATTGACAATTGAAAAATCAGAATAAAAAATATATAATTATAAAAGTCATATACAAACTTATTGCCGAGTATGACCGCGGTCATGCCCGGTTGTTTTTATTTTGAGGTATATTAAATGAAAAACACTCTTAAATTTTCAGAGCTCGGACTTATTCCTGAGCTTCAGTCGGCAATCGACGACCTCGGATTCGACGAAGCGACCGAGATTCAGACAAGGACAATTCCGCTCATGCGCGACGGCGCGGACATCATAGGCAAGAGTCAGACGGGCACGGGCAAAACGTTTGCATTCGCAATCCCCGCAATAGAAAAAACGGATTCGTATTCTAAACCGTACGTACAGACAATAGTCCTCTGTCCCACGCGCGAGCTTGTACAGCAGGCGGCGGCGGAATTCAGAAAGCTCACGGCTTACATTCACGGTATAAATATCGCCGAGGTTTACGGCGGCGCGCCGATGGACAGGCAGTTTTCCGCTTTAAAAAAGGCTAATATCGTCATAGGCACGCCCGGCAGAGTCATGGATCACATGCGCAGGGGAACGCTGAAGCTTGATAGCATTTCCCTCGCAGTCCTCGACGAGGCCGACGAAATGCTCAGCATGGGATTCATAGACGATATCGTGACGATTTTATCCGAAACGCCCGAATCAAGACAGACCGTACTTTTTTCCGCTACAATGCCCAAGGAAATACTCGACTTGACCGAACGCTTTCAAAAGAACCCGGTTCTCATTGAAATCAATAAAAAGCAGGTCACGCTTGATAATATCGCGCAGAAATTCGTTGACGTACCCTCGGGCAGAAAAACGGACGCGCTGTGCCTTTTACTGAGATACTATTCGCCAAAACGCGCCATGATTTTCTGCAATACGAAGCAGATGGTCGACGAAATCTCATTAATTCTCGAAAAACACAACTTCAACGCCGCCGGACTTCACGGCGACATGCTTCAGTCACAGAGAACGAGAGTTATGGAGAGCTTCAAGTCGGGCAAAACAAATATTCTCGCCGCAACGGACGTAGCCGCGCGCGGTATCGACGTAAACGACCTCGACTACGTTTTCAATTACGACATTCCGAACAATAAGGAGTATTACGTTCACCGTATAGGCAGAACGGGCAGAGCGGGCAAGGACGGAGTTGCGCTGACAATCTGCTCGGGCAGACGGCAGATTATAACCCTGTTATCGATAGCGAGAAGCGCGAAAAGCGAGCTTGAAGAAATCGATATTCCGACTGTCGCAGAAATACGTGAAAAGGCCGCCGGCAACGCCGTAATGAAAGCGAAAGAATATATAAACTCCCCCATAGACGACATCTACCGCGATATGGCGGACGAGCTTATAACGTCGGGCTATGATACAGAAGATATTATATCCGCACTTTTAAAAATGAGCATTTCCGATGCGGCGACGGGACTTTCCGACATTCATTCCGAAAAGAAAAATAAAGTTAACCTAAAAAGCTCCTACGCCGGCGAAAATTACGCCAAAATAAAAGTTTCAATCGGAAGAAGCGGTCATGTCGCACCGAATTTCCTCGTCGCGGCGATATGCGATAACACAGGCATTTCGGGCAAGGACGTCGGTAAAATCGAAATATACGACGATTACAGCGTGGTCGGCGTTCCCGAGAGCATAATGAATCAGATGACCGCGGATTTAAACGGCATCAAAATATGCGGAAAAACAGTCGACGTAAGCGCATTCGAATACGATGAAAAGCATTCGAAAAACAAACGGCACGAAGCTAAGAAAAAACCGTACGCTTCCGCTAAAAAGACGTACGACCGAAAAGACCGCGTGCAAAAACGTTCGTCAAATAAAGACAAAAAAATCAAAACGTCGGCTTCGTCAAACCGAAAAAGCACGCACGGGAAATACTCCGTCAAAAGAGACAAAAAATCAAGGTGATATTTGTATATTCGGAATAATTGACTTATATCCTTTAAAAGGAATATAATACAATTATAAAATATATAAGGAGTTATTATAATGAAAAAAATCATTGCAGTCATCTTAGCTGTTGTAATGAGTCTCTGTCTGTGCGTTCCCGCATTCGCGGCAAACCCGCAGATCGATTACACGCTTCGATTTGACGAAAACGGTAAATTTAAAATCATGGTTATCGCAGATCCGCAGGACGGTCATCCCACTAAGGTTTCCATGATAAACTTCATCTCCGAGGCTCTTGATGCGGAACAGCCCGACATTGTCGTATTTCTCGGGGATAACGTCTGCAAGGATTCCGAGAACATCGAGTCCTACAGCGAGCTGCTCACTCCCCTTGTTGAGAGAGGCGTTCCCTTTACTTTCGTTTACGGCAACCACGACGACGAGAGCGCGCCCAACCTTTCAAAAGAGGATATTTTGGAAATCTATCAGCAGTATCCCGGCTGTCTCGCCTATGACGCGGATCCGGAGCTTCACGGCTGTGCTACGCATAATCTTCCCATCCTTTCCTCCGACGGAAGCAAAACTGCGTTCAACTTATGGATGTTCGATTCGGGCGATTACGTAAACGACGAAAACGGCAATCACAAGGTTAACGGCACTACATACTACGACTGCGTCAGAAAAGACCAGATTGAATGGTATAAGAATCTCAGCGCAGAGCTTGAAAAAGAAAACGGAGGACTTGTTCCCTCTCTCGTTTTCCAGCACATCATTACTCAGGAAGCTATGCAGAACGTATTTTTTGATACTCCCGTAAAAGGAAAAACAAAATTAACCTACAACTTCACAAACGGAAAATACTCGTCAATCTTCCCCAATGTCGCAAATATTAACGGTATCATGACGGAAAGACCCTGCCCCTCGTTTGACAACGACGGCGAATGGGACGCTCTCGTTGAACGCGGAGACGTTATGGCTGTATTCACCGGTCACGACCATGTAAATAACTTCACCACCACCGTTAACGGTATCGACGCTGTATCTGTCTCGGGAGCTACCTACAACTCATACGGCAAGGATTACCTCAGAGGCGTTAAGATTATCAACCTCGACGAAAACAAGCCCTTTGAGTATGAGGCTCACACTCTTTATACCTTCGATCTTGCTCTTAAGGACGGCTCGACAATTCCCGGACACGACGGAATGACCAAGGCAGATTACGTTTTCGCAAAGGGTATGAACAGATTCATTACCGCACTTATGAAAATACTTAACATTGTTTTCATCATGGGCAGACTTTTCTAAGTAAATATAATAATTTCCCCGCCCGCACGGACGGGGATTTTTTAACATATATCCGAATTAAAAAAAGGTACTTTATATGGAAATAAGAAAATACATTCCGTCCGACAAACCGAGACTTCGTTACATTTGTAAAGAAACCGCCGGGGGAATTTTTAAACACAGCGAAAAAACGCTTGAAGCCGCCGCAATTATATATAACGATTATTTTACCGAAAATGAGAACGATAATATTTTTGTCCTTGCCGACGATAATGACAACGCCGTCGGATATATAATCTGCTCGTCGGACTATAGTAAATTCATGAAGCTCAATTCGTCCGTATATTTAAAACGCGTGATAAAAGCCTCGCCTGTTCTCTCGTCAGCGCTTATAGGCTATATGTTCTGTCTTAAATGCATTAAAAATAAAAGCGTTCATCTTCACATGGACATTCTGCCCGAGTATCAGCGCAAAGGCTGGGGCACGAAACTGATTGACGAGCTGTGTATCCGCTTAAAATCAAAAGGCATTAATACTCTTTCCGTCTGCTGTGTGTCAAGAAGCTCCGCCGGATATAAGATGTACACAAAATACGGTTTTAAAGAAGTCTTCTCATACGGCTTCAATACAGTTTCGCTGTCGTTGACAATCTGACAGATTTGCTTCTGAATGTTTTAAAAGTATTTTGCCGTCTGTTCATTGTTAATTCTATGTCAGAATTATATTAAATGTTACATGATGTATAATAAAATATGAATAAATTGTGCATAGTCCGTTTTATTGTCAATTCGGACTAATTCATTTCGGACGGTGAAAATGAATGAACAACAGTGATAATAATACCGAAGCCCGAAATCCTTTCGTGCTGACAGACGGATATTTTATCCCCGGACATGCGGATGATTTTGTGCGAAGCATTTCAAACAGTGAAAAACGCGCCGTATGCGAAAGCGAGCTGCTTTATTACAGAGGTTATCCGGATAAGGCGAAAGAAAGAATAAACTCAATTGACAGTATAAAGCACTCTGACACTGTTATTGCCTCTCTTATTATAAACGCGCTGTCATCCGTTTGCTCAGGCAGCATGGAAAGCATTGCCGAGCTTATAAAGCAGGCAGAGAATATATCCGGGCTTGAATTAAACCCGAGTTTAAAGAAAACAGCCGAATTCCTCTCTATGTATTTTAATATAATAATTCACAATTTCAGCGCAATAGAATTCCCGCCCGTCGGAATTGACGCGTTTTCCGTTCCTGATGAACTAAAGCCTATGGCAATCTACGCGTATTCGCACTATCTCGAAATGACAGGTAATGTCGGCAGAGCAATAGGACTTGCCGAGTGCGCGCTGATATTCATGAAAAAACCGAGTCCCATATCGCAGATTTATCTGTCGCTTATCATAAGCATAGGATATATGGAGCTAAACCGTCCCGATAAGGCGGAATACTACTTCCGTCTTGCATGGGAAAGCGCGAAACCCGACGGACTTCTTATGCCGTTTGCCGAAACGCGAGGAATGCTCAGCGGAATGCTCGAAAAATGCTTAAGATACGACTGTCCGAACGAGTATAAAACAATTCATTCCCTGTCCTCGAAATATCATAAGAACTGGGTAAAGGTTCATAATGAAATTACGGGCGATACCGTTTCCGACAAGCTGACGGCGGTAGAATTCAATATCTCCATGCTTGCCTCGCGTTCCATGACGAACACGGAAATCGCCGACTTCCTGGGGATAAGCGTAAACAGCGTCCGCGCACATTTGAGAAATATATTCAATAAGCTCGGAATCGACAGCCGTAAACAGTTAAGTAAATACGTAATAACCCGCGAATAAAATAAATGTATACCGCACTTAAAAACCGCTCGGATTCAAGCCCCGAGCGGTTTCTTTATTCTTTATCTGAATCTGGAGAAGAAAAGGAATATTTTATTCATCAGCTTGACTATTGCAGAAAGAATTCTGTGTATCAGCTGATTGATTTTTTCGACAATGCTTACTTTAGTATCCTTATGCTCGTTTCCGTCGGCTGTATTTGTTACGATATAGAATGTACCCTTGCCGTCATCGAGATACTCGCCCAAATCGTTATACGAAACCTGTTTACGCCCGCCGTCGTGTGTTTCGACCACTACCGAAAACGTAACCTCGTTAAACTCGTCGGCTCTTACAAATGAATCATTCTCTTTATTATATGTATAAACCGTAAATCCGACAGCCTCGAACCTTTCTATATAAACGTTCTTTATATCGTCAAACATCAGCGTAAACACAGAAACCGTATCAAGATACGTATACATGTCCGCTCTTAGAAATCCTAACAGATAAAGAGTCGAATTATCAAGCGTATATTTGATAATGTTAACATTCTCAATATTCAAATCGGACGTATTCGGAATATACATATTAATTTCCGAATTGAATACGTTTTCGCCTAAAGCCGTCGAACCTGAGGCGAATACAACCGTGTTTAATTCCTCACAGTCATAAAATGCCGAATCGTCTATACTGTTAACCGTATCGGAAATATAAATCATACGAATCGAGTCAAACCCGTCGAACTGTCCGTTCAATATCTTCGTAACTCCCTTATCGAGGATCAGCGTTTTCGTATACGGCGCGAATTCCTTATACGCGTCGGTATTGTCACACTCACCGTATATTCTCAATATTCCGTTTGCAAATTCAACGTCGATTTTTCCGCAGAATTTTCCGCAAATGTCGCAGATATCGTCGTTATTTTCATCCGTATGAGTCATCAGCACCGTACCGCAATATTTGCAGTGCGTATATATACTGCAATTCTCCTCCGGAGCATGTCTGCCCTCATCACACAGCGAGACGAACGTGTTTGTTCCGTATATCACCTCGCCGGATGTCTTCGTATAAGCAACATACGTGGGATGACTTTTTACATGCTCTTCGGCAGTCGAACCGGGATAAGCATAATATAAAGCATTATGACAGCTGTTACCTTGGAATACACCCTCATCATCAATAACGCAGTCAGGGCTTAACACAGTCAGCGTAAAAGTACCCGAAATCTTATCTGAATCAAATGCACCCTTGGCTATTGATTTACAGCCCTCCGGTACGGTAAACGAACTGCACCTGTGATTATCAAATGCATTTTCGCCTATCGTTTTTATCGAATTCGGCAATGAAAAAGACGTGTAAAAATTTTCATTAAAACAGGCAAAAGCCTCTGCTCCTATATTTTGGACACCCTCTTCAAGTGTTATGGTCATTTGTCCGCCTGTTTGGAATTTAAAAGCCTCATCCCCGATAGTTTTAACGCTGCCGGAAATCATTATGTCCGTAAGTTTACAGCTGTAGAAAGCCTGTTTGTCAATCTGCGTACATCCGTATTCTACATTGAGCTCTTTAAGAGCGTCGCAGTTCCAAAACGCCAATTCAGGCACAACACTAAGCGACGCCGGAATTGTAACACTTTCAAGCCCGTAACAGCTCGAGAAAGCATCCTTGCCCATTTTTTTTAGTTTATCTCCGTAGGGTACAGCCGTAAGCTTCCTGCAGAAGAAGAATGCATACTCGCCTATTTCTTCAACATTTTCAAAGTTCGCTGTCGTAAGACCTTGGCAGTCATCAAATGCACGATTGCCGATTTTCCTTACATTTTCTCCGCCGTATATCTCATTTATACCGCAGCCTTCAAACGCACTGTCACCTATAACCTCTGTCTTTTCGCCCAACGTCAGAGTTCTGAGAGAATACCATTCCTCAAAAACACCCTTAGGCCAGTCCTCTCGAAATTTTTCTATAATAAGATTTTTAACATTATTTTGATTATTGTGTTTTATCTCCGAAGTTGAAAACGTCGTAACGCTTTCGGGAATCGTCAGAGTCTCGATCTGCGCAGGGAAAAAGCTCGAATAAAACGACGTGACCGTACCCGGAATAACGTATTCGGTAATTTTTATATTCAAAGGAACGTCCTGAATCGACGTCATATTTTTATCAAAAAGAACGCCGTATTCGTCCGCAGTAAATACCGTATTGGTATCAGAAACAATGAATTTTTCAACATTCGGACAGTTTTTGAACGCGCCCGTGTTCCAGCTTTTAAGAGAATCGGAAACAGTGACTGTAATAACATTCTTGCTGTAATCGGTATCTCTGTCAACCTTAAATATATCGCTGCCGAGAGCTTCAACCTTAATGCCGTCCACCGTTTCGGGTATGACAAAATCAGCGTCCGGCCGAGTCAGAACTTTATCAAGTCTTGCCCTTGAGCCGGAATAGGACGTATACCGATACGTTCCAGTCGAGTCGGTCACAACCTCCTCGGCGGCAAAAACGCCGAAACCGCACAAAGCAGACAGAATTACGGTAACAAAAATAAATAACAATCTTTTCTTCATTGTGCAATACCCCTCAAAATCGTAAAATCCAACAAAAATTATATATTTTTCTGACATCGATGTCAATAGATTCTGCATTTTTTCTTCCGATTTATTATGCGATAGGAACAATTAAGTACATTGCTTACGGTCTGTTTTTGTTCAAACTCAAGAAAAACGGCTATATCTATTGACAAAAGCCGTAAGCGGTATTATAATGCAGACAAAAATACAGACATGCAGCACCTGATAGAGGTTGCGGATATGAATAGTACTCCGACATTTGAGCCGCGGCAAACGGCAATCGGAGGAAAGGCTGTTCCGCCGAAGCGAATTTTCCGGTTTGCCGCCGTTATTCTGCTGGGTCTGCGCTTAACAGGCGCAGAACTGTCACATACCTCGTATGTGGAGAACTATCAACGGCTTTTTTTATCCGTCATAGATTTTGATTGATTCAAAGCCTGCGATACCATTTCGGGTTCGCAGGCTTGTATTTTTAATAACAAAACAGGAGTTGTATTAAAAATGAACACATTCAAGAGAGTATTGGCATTGGCTGCCGCAGGAGCCGTATGTTTAGCGGGATTCGCCGGATGTGAAAATAAGCCTGATACGGACAAGACGAATGCGGACGTATCAAATTCCGCTTCTTCTATAAGCTCTATAACACAGGCTAAGACGATTCAGGATCTTAAAGGTATGAAAATCGGTGCTCAGACCGGTACGTTCCACGCTGACGCCCTTAATCAGATTCCCGACGTAAAGGCGGAGATCCTCCCCGACTTCTCTGATCTTCTCAACGCTCTTACCACCGGAGCAATCGACGGCTACATTGCCGAAGAACCCACCGCATTCTCCGTAACCGAGAAGGATTCTTCTCTTACCTTCCTCCCCTTTAAAAATAACGATACCGGATTCACCGCAACCGATTCCGATGTAAGCGTTTCAATCGGCGTTAAAAAAGGCTCCGACCTTCTTGCAAAGATAAACGAGGTTCTCGCGGGTATTACCGAAGAACAGAAATCACAGCTCATGGAGCAGATAGTTACTCTCTCAAACGGCGGAACGGTTGACAAGTTCGCACTTGAGAGCGAAGCTCCCGCAAACCCGACCGGAACTCTTAAAGTCGGAATGGAGTGCAACTACAAGCCCTACAACTGGACCGATAACACCGAGACTTTCGGCGCAGTACCCATCAGCAGCGAGGGTCAGGGCGGACTTTACGCTAACGGCTATGACGTACAGGTTGCAAAGTACGTAGCAAACAAACTCGGATTAAAGCTCGAGGTTTACGCTATGGAATTCGATTCTCTCATCACCGCCGTTAACGCCGGCACTATCGACGCTATCGTAGCCGGTATGTCTCCGACAGAGGAACGCAAGAAGGAAATCGACTTCTCAACTCCCTACTACATTTCAAACCTTGTCGTTATTGTTAAGAAGTAATTTAATTTTGTTATCGGACGGCAGACACTTTAGATAAGCGTCTGCCGTTTTAATGAAACGGAGTAACCATGGAATTTTTTAAAGATGTAATTGACATTCTGGTCAAGTATTATCCTCAGCTTTTAAAGGGCGTAGGCAATACTCTGCTTATTTCCCTTATAGGTACGGTTGCCGGTCTTATAATCGGACTTCTGACGGGCATTATCCGTACGGCGCCGAAGTCAAAGAATCCCGTCATCAAGGCTCTTCATAAAATCGTAAACGCGATTATCGCCGTATATGTCGAGATATTCAGAGGCACCCCCATGATGGTTCAGGCAATGGTTATATACTGGGGCTACGCATTCGCAACGGGCGGAAACACTCTCCCGCTCATTCCCTCCGGACTTATTATCGTATCAATCAATACCGGCGCGTACATGGCTGAAATAGTCAGAGGCGGTATCATATCGATAGACCGCGGTCAGTTCGAGGGCGCAATGAGTATCGGCATGACTCATTCGCAGACGATGTTAAAGGTCATCATTCCCCAGGTAATGAGAAACATACTCCCCTCTATAAGCAACGAGTTCGTTATCAATATTAAGGATACGTCCGTACTTAACGTTATCGGCGTTACGGAGCTTTACTTCTTCGCGGGAGTTATCAAAAAATCGACGTTTCAGACCTTCCAGACCTACCTTATCGTATGCGTAATATACTTCATTCTTACCTTTACGATAACGAGAATTCTCCGTTATATAGAAAAACGTCTCGACGGAAACAAAAATTATACGGTATTCGGTTCGCAGAGCAATTCCGAAGCCGAAATTCATATCAAAAAGGAGGACGCGTAATATGCCGGATAACGTTATAGAGCTTGTCCACCTTCAAAAACAGTTCGGAGATCACTCCGTGTTAAAGGATATTAATTTAAGCGTAAAAAAAGGCGAGGTTTTAAGCATAATCGGAGCCTCCGGTTCGGGAAAAAGCACAATGCTCCGCTGTATAAACCAGCTCGAAACGCCTACATCCGGTCAGATCCTTTACCACGGCAAGGATATTACGTCAAAGGATATCAAGATAACGCAGTACCGCACAAAAGTCGGAATGGTGTTCCAGAACTTCAACCTTTTCAATAACATGACCGCACTTGACAACTGCATAGTCGGTCAGGTTTCCGCTCTTAAGCGTTCTAAGACGGAGGCTAAGGAAGTTGCAATGGCATATCTTAAAAAGGTCGGAATGGAGCCGTTCATAAACGCACGTCCGTCTCAGCTTTCCGGCGGTCAGAAGCAGAGAGTCGCAATCGCCCGCGCACTTGCGATGGAGCCTGAGGTTCTCCTTTTCGACGAGCCTACGAGCGCGCTTGACCCGCAGATGGTCGGCGAGGTTCTCGAAGTTATGACGAAGCTTGCAAAGGAAGGACTTACCATGATAGTCGTAACGCACGAAATGTCGTTCGCACGCGACGTTTCAACCCATGTCTTATTCATGGCTGACGGCGTAATCTGCGAACAGGGCGCTCCTCACGAGCTTTTCGCAAATCCAAAAGACCCGAAAACCCGCGAATTCCTCTCCCGCTTCCTCGCAAAATAAGCTTTATATTAATCCCCGAAGCCATCATGCTTCGGGGACTTTATTATTATATATTTGAATATTACATCATACATCCCATACCGGACAGCATACTCCGCATTTTTTCGATCTGCCTGTTCTGCGTTCTTATGATATCACAGCAAATCGAGCGAAGCGCGGGAGCAATCGGATATCTCATAACGTTCATAGCCATTCTGACCGCTCCGGCATGATGCGCAATCATTTCATACAGAAAATCCGCATTTACGCTGTCAACCGTTTTTGCGCTTCTCATACAGCAGAACATATTCTGGATTATTTCATTAAAACAAGTCTGATAATATTCGTTATCCGCGTCCGTATTTAAAAAGCACGCGCAGGAATCATATATCTTCTGCATATCGGCAATTGACTGCTTCTGCTCGTTTATCATAATTTCCGCAAGACATCTGACCGCCTGACAGTCCGAGTATTTCAGAATATTTTCACACATAGCGATTCCCGCCTGATGGTGCGGTATCATCTGATTTACAAAATTCTGCGAAATGCTGTCCGTCAGATTGATTCCGGTCATATTATTCTCCATATCACGGTAAATACTGCAGTACGCATCGATGTACGCCGCCGTAACGTCGTTCATCGGACAATTATTGCACATATCTGTACACCTCCTACGCTTCATCTTATTCACGAAAATAATATTTGACTCTCATTTGATAAGATGATACTATAATTTAAGAGGTGAACGCTTTGAAAAACGCAGATTTAATACTTGACCGCGATTATGAAATATCAAAAATTGACCCGAGAATTTACGGTTCGTTTATCGAGCATCTCGGCAGAGCCGTTTACGGCGGAATATACGAACCCTCGCATCCGGCGGCGGATGAACAGGGCTTCAGAACCGACGTTTTAAAGCTTGTCAAAAAACTCGGAGTCCCCGTCGTACGATATCCGGGCGGAAATTTTGTTTCGGGCTTTAACTGGGAGGACTCCGTGGGACCTGTCGAAAACAGACCGAAGAGACTCGACCTTGCGTGGTTTACGACCGAGACAAACGAGTTCGGACTGCACGAGTTCTGCGACTGGGCAAAAAAAGCGGACACAGAAGTAATGTACGCCGTAAATCTCGGCACAAGAGGTGCGGAAAATGCCCGCGATATCGTCGAATACGCAAATCACCCGTCGGGTACGAAATGTTCCGATATGAGAATAAAAAACGGCAGAAAAGACCCTCTTGATATTAAGCTGTGGTGCCTCGGCAACGAGATGGACGGCTCATGGCAGATAGGACACAAAACAGCGTACGAATACGGCAGAACAGCGGCGGAGAGCGCGAAGCTTATGAAGTGGGTCGACCCGTCGATAGAGCTTGTCGTCTGCGGTTCTTCGGGTTATTATATGAAAACGTTCGGAGACTGGGAGTACGAGGTTCTTTCGCAGTGTTACGAAAATGTCGACTATATTTCGCTTCACAGATACTATGACAACCGCAACGGCGACACTATGAGCTTTCTTGCAAAAAGCACGGAGCTTGAGGATTTCATTAAAACGGTAGTCTCCGTCTGCGACAGCGTTAAGGGCAAGCTTCATTCAAAGAAGCAGATTAATCTGTCCTTCGACGAGTGGAACGTGTGGTATCATTCGTCCGAGCAGGATAAGGAAATTCAAGAACGCGATAAATGGGGACGCGCACTCCCGCTTCTTGAGGATATTTATAATTTTGAGGACGCTCTGCTTGTCGGTGCAATGCTGATAACGTTTCTTCGGCACTCGGACAGAGTAAAAATCGCATGCATCGCTCAGCTTGTAAACGTAATTGCTCCGATAATGACGAGAACGGGCGGAGGATGCTGGGCGCAGACAATTTACTACCCTCTGATGCACGCATCGCTTTACGGCAGAGGGGTTTCGATAAATCCCGTTATAAAATGCGAAAAATACGACTGCGCGGAATTTAACGACGTTGATTATATTGATTCGGCATGCGTATTAAACGACGATAACAGCGTAACTGTATTCTGTATAAACCGCGATATGAACGACGACTGTGTTTTAAATATTGATATGCGCTCGTTCGGAAAAATGAGACTAAGCGAACATGTCGAACTTACAAATTCTGATTTATACGCCGTAAATACGGAATCAAACCCGATGAATGTCGCCCCGTCATACGCCGAAGTCGAAAAAACGGATTCAGGCAGAACACAGGTTAAATTAAAACCGCTGAGCTGGAATGTATTGAGATTCGTAACAGAATAATAAATAACCGCCCACGGGAACAAAAATCAAGTGTCCCGCGGGCGGTTTAGTATTCAATTAAAAATTCTTACAGTCTGTTTACGAGCTTCTTTATACCCTGTTCGAATTTAACGCCGTACCAGTGCGTTTCGTCGCCGTATGTCAGCTTCATGCAGTCTACCGTGTAGTCTACCGCAATCGCAAGCGCCTCGTTCATATCCTTGCCGAGCGTGAGCGCGCCCATCAGAGCCGAGGAAAAAACGTCACCCGTGCCGTGACAGCTCATAGGCAGATTCTCGCTGAAATACTCATAATATTTATCGTTTACGCTGTCGTAAGCGACTGCGCCCTGCCTGTCGCCCTGCTTAACGCCCGTGAGAATTGCCGTTTTACATCCGAGCGCGCAGAGCTTTTTAAGAATAGAGCGTACGTAATCCATATCGTAATTATCGCCCGGGTATTCTTCTCCGAGCATGAGAGTCGCCTCTGTCATGTTGGGGTCGATATAGTCGGCCTTAGCGCACAGCGAAGCCATGCCCGCGGGGAAATCGTCGCCGAAGCCGGGATAGAGCTTGCCGTTGTCCGCCATGGCGGGGTCTACAAAAATTATATTGCCGTCTGTTTTATATCTGTCGAAGAAATCCGAAACAAGTCTTATCTGCTCCTTTGAACCGAGATATCCCGTGTATATTCCGTCAAATGAAAGTCCCTCGCTGAGCCAGTGGTCGGAAATCTTCTGAATTTCATCGGTGAGGTCTTTAAACGTATAGCCCTTGAATCCGCCTGTATGCGTAGAAAGAACGGCGGTCGGAATAATCGCGCAGCCTATACCCATAGCGGATATAATCGGCAGCGCGACGGTAAGCGAGCATTTTCCGAAGCATGAAATGTCCTGAATTGTAACGATTTTTTTCTGTTCCATTTATAATTCTTCCTTTCAGCCCTGAGGGTTCCGCGGCTTTATAACCGTGGATTGGTAAGTGTAATATACCACAAACCCCGGCTTTGCGCCGTTGGGCTTTTTTAAATTTTTAACGGGTGTATAATCTATAACGACGCTGCCGGCTTCCCTGCCCGATGAATAATACGCGGCGGCGCCGGCGGCAAATTCCATGGCTTTATCCGTCGGCTCCCTGCCGTCGCAGACGAGAACGACGTGCGAACCCGGAGCTTTTTGAATGTGAAACCACATATCCGTTTTCGCCGCTGTTTTAAGCGACAGCTTATCGTTTTGAATGTTGTTCCTTCCGACTAAGATATAAAATCCGTCCGGAGCGTCTATTCTCATCGGGGGCATGGGCGAAGCCTTTTTGTTCTTCGTTCCGACCTTGCGTTTTATATAACCGCCCTCTGATAATTCGAGCCTTATCTCAGTTATCTCGCGCTCGGTGTCGGCTCTGTTCAGCTCGTCGCGGACAGTAAGCAGATATTCAAGGTCTTCCTCTCCCGACGCGATAAGCTCTGTTAGTTTTTTCTCTGCAATCTGCGATTTTCTGTATTCTTTAAAATATCGCTGAGCGTTCGCAGACGGTGATAAATCAGGACGGACGGGAATTTTTATAAGTTTATTATCGTCGTAATAATTCTCTAATTCGTACTCATATCCGCCCTTTGTCAGACGGTATAAATTTGCGTTGATAAGCTCTGCGTAAATACGTTTTGTGTCCCTGTCGGCGCACTCTTCAAGCTCGATTTTCTGATTGCTTATTTTTTTTGACGTGCGTTCGATGAGATTATTAACCGTTTTAAACAAATCGTCTGCTTTGGATTTGGTTCTTGCAAACCGCTCTCTCTCGAAATAGAAATTATCAAGCAGTTCGCTCAAATCGGAAAAGCTTCTGAATTCGTAACCGTCAGAATACATTGATAACGGAACAAACGAAAACTCCGTGTATTTTCCCTCGTCCGTAAGAACGGCGGTCGGCGAAACGCTTTTGTTAATTACAATGCTTTTAAGCGCCGAAAGCTCGAATTTTAATTTATCAACTGTTTTCGGCGTTATTTCGTTTATATTCAAGTCTCCGCCCGAACGGTACGCAATTTCCTTTGCGAGAGTCGGCGAAACGCCCTCTACCGACGAAAGAACAGCGGATGAAAGCTTTTTATCCTTATACGATAATATTTTATTGACAATTTCATCCGTATTCGATTCTGTTATTCTGAATTTATCCTGCGACGGTGGCATTTCGTACATAAGCCCGGGCAGTATCTGTCTTACGGACGATTTTGACGCGTCGACTTTTTTTATCGAATCTATAATTCTCTCGTTCTCGTCAAGCAGAATGATATTGCTGTACTGCGCCATTATTTCGATCACAACGGTACGTTTTACTCTGTCGCCTATTTCATTAGTCGCCTCAAAATCAAGTTTAACGATTCTGTCGAAGCCGACCTGCTCTATGTCAATGAGAGTTCCGCCCGCGAGCTGTTTTCTGAAAAGCATGCACAGCATCGGCGGATTCGGCGGATTTTCGGGAGCCTGAGCGGTCAGATGAAGCCTCGGCGACGCCCCCGAAGCAGACAGAAGCAGTTTATATCCTCCCGTCCTTGTCCTTACGGCAAATACAAGCTCATACCTTGTCGGCATGTAAACCTTTTCAAGCTTGCCCGATATTAATTTATCCTTTAACTGCGAGCACAGCAGATTTAAAAATATTCCGTCAAGAGCCATTGAAAATCACCGTCCCGACGGGGCTTTTCTGAGATGAAACAAAAGTCTCGATGTCTTTGAACTTATCCCCTGTTTTTTGCGCCAATACGCTCATTGCGATATTCTCCGTCTCAAAGTGACCGGCCGCAATGAGGTTTATATTCATAATTTGAGCGTCTAAGAAATCATGGTGCGACGCGTCGCCCGTAACGAACGTGTCACAGCCCGATTCTGCGGCGAATTTAAGAAACAAGCATCCGCTTCCCGAACATACCGCGGCTTTTTCAACATCTTTGTCCCCCGTGAATCTGACTGCGCCTTTTAGTTTTTTTGATACGAATTCGGCAAAATCCCTAACGCTCTGTCTTTCGGCGGTTCCGGCTCTCATTATCGGAGCGTCGTCCGATTCGGGATAAAGCTTTTTTACATTCTTTAATTCGAGCACAGAGCATAAAACATCGTTTACTCCGCCGTCCGCCATGTCAAGACATGTGTGCGAAGCGATGACCGATATCCCCGCCCTCGCAGCCTCGTAAAGCCCGTTTGTCCCCGAAACAAAGCTTTTCACAGGATGAAATAACGCGGGATGATGATTTACTATCAGCGTGCATCCGAGCTCTTCGGCTTCCTTTACAACTTCGGGCGTAAAGTCGAGCGCGAACAATATTTTTTTAACCTCGTTGTCAAAATCGCCCGTCATGATTCCGCTGTTGTCCCAGCGTTCCTGAGTTTTAAATTGAGCAACGGAATTTAAGTATTCATATATATCTTTGACCGTCATTATTTCACCCTCTTTTTTCAAATTCGTTAATAAGCGACAGACAGTAACCGTATTTCTCCTTGTCGCCCGAAATCTCTGCGCCCCTCATTTTGTCGCAGAGCTTCTTTTTCTGTTTTAATCTTACTTGACTGTACTCCTCCGACCCGTCCGAAAATCCGAATACAATGTCGAATTCGTCGGCTTTATGCCCGGGCTCGTATTCAGAGACGATAACGCAGTAGTATTTTCCCGCGTCTTTTACGCCCTTTTCTTCTAAAATATAAAAACCGTTTTCGTATAAAAAACGCCTTACGTCCTCATGATGCGTCATAGGCTGCAAAATCAGACGGATTCTTTCATTCTTAATCCATTGACATTCCTTCAGAATATCTCTTATAAGCTCTCCGCCCATTCCCGCGATAACAACGTCATCGCCGTCCGAGGGCTTGATTTCCTTCAATCCGTCGGACAGCGTGAGCTTCATTTTATCCTCGATGCCGTATTTTTCGGCAGTCTTTTTTGCATTAAGCAAGGGCATTCTGCCGATGTCACAAGCCGTGGCACACGGAATAACGCCCTTAATAATAAGATATGCCGGCAGATATCCGTGATCCGTACCGACGTCAATAAGCTTATGCCCCTTGCGTACAAATCCGGCGGCCGTTTTAAGTCTCGGCGTGAGAGACTCCATTACTTTGCTTCGTGAGCGTTAAGCTTTGCGATAAGCTCGTCAACGTCAACGCCGTGAACAGCACACGCTTCCTCAATTGTTTCTCCTCTTGCGGAGGGGCATCCGAGACAATGCATTCCCATTTCAAAGAAATAGGGAGCAAGAGTGCGGTCAGCGTCAAGCACGTCGCCTATAGTTGAATTCTTAGTTATTTCCATTATAAAAACCTCGCTTTATTTTTTAATTTAGTTTAGTATACCACAGGAATAATAAAAAATAAATAGCGATTTAACGGTGTTTTTACTCAATTTATGTTGACATAATTAAAAATTATGGATATATTTATATATATCCGATTTATAATATAACCGGAGGGCTTGAAATGTCGTTTTTAGATAAAATAAAGAAATCAAAAAAGAGAAAAAACGCAGACCGCGGAAGCTTTGAACAGCTCCTTGTCGGAGATACCGCCGTACCCGTTTTCAACGTTTTTATTCATACCGATAAGGAAACAAAGAAACAGTATATCGAGCTTGCGACCGTCGATACGATAGAGGCGCTTCATTATAACAACGTCGATCTGACGCTTCGCACCCGTGAAAAGGACGTAAAAATAAACGCCGATTTTGTCGACGCTTATCAGAAAAAACGGTTTAAAGTTTATACGTTCGAAATTAAGAAGATGAACGAATTTTATAATTAAACTAATTAAAAACGGGACTGCCGAATTCGAAAATCAGAATACGGCAGTCCCGTTTGTTTTATTTAGTCTTTTACGGCATTTTTCAGTGCTTCAACCTTGTCGGTATGCTCCCACGGAACATCGATATCCGTTCTGCCCATGTGACCGTATGCGGCAAGCTGTTTATATATAGGACGTCTTAAATTAAAATAATCTATAATAGCCGCGGGTCTTAAATCGAATACCTCGTTTACAGCCTCGGCAAGCTTCTCGTCCGAAACCGCACCCGTACCGTAAGTATTAACCATTACGGAAACAGGCTTTGCAACGCCGATAGCGTATGCAAGCTCAATCTCGCACTTTTTCGCAAGCCCCGCGGCAACAATGTTTTTAGCAACATAACGAGCCGCGTAAGCCGCCGAACGGTCGACCTTCGTCGGGTCTTTTCCCGAGAATGCTCCGCCGCCGTGCGCCGCGTAACCGCCGTATGTATCGACGATTATTTTACGTCCGGTAAGTCCGCTGTCTCCCGCAGGACCTCCGATAACAAACCTGCCCGTCGGGTTTACATAATATTTCGTATTTTCATCGAGTAAATCAGCCGGAATTACGGTTTTTACGACATGCTCAATCATGTCTTTTCTGATCTGCGAAAGCTCCGCCGAGGGATCGTGCTGTGTCGAAATAACGACAGTATCGACTCTGACAGGCTTATCACCGTCATATTCAACCGTAACCTGAGTTTTTCCGTCGGGTCTTAAATACTTGACAGTTCCGTTCTTTCTTATTTCGGCAAGCTTCATGGCAAGCTTATGAGCGAGCGAAATGGGCATCGGCATAAGCTCGGGCGTTTCGTCGCATGCGTAGCCGAACATCATGCCCTGATCCCCTGCGCCGTTTAAGTTATATTCGTCGTCCTCGCCGTCTTTTAATTCAAGCGACTTACTGACTCCCATATCGATATCGGGCGACTGCCTGTCTATGGTCGTGAATACAGCGCATGAATTTCCGTCATAGCATGCGTCAATATTGTCAAATCCGATATCGCATATCGTTTTTCTTACGATAGCGGGAATATCCACTATCGCGTTTGTCGTAATCTCACCCATAACCATAGCCATACCGGTGGTAACGGTTGACTCGCACGCAACTCTCGACTGCGGATCCTGTTCGAGCATAGCGTCAAGGATAGCGTCGGAAATCTGATCACAGATTTTATCGGGATGTCCTTCCGTAACCGACTCGGATGTAAATAGTCTTTTTGCCATTTTTTTCATAAACTCCTTTCAACCCTTACCGTTATTTTTAAAAGTAAAAAACTCACGGCGCATACGTACCGTGAGTTAAAACCTTATCTCTCGGTATAACCGTCGGACTTGGCACCTTGCATACGCAGGTTGCCGGGCTTCACAGGGCCGTTCCCTCTGCCTCTCTTTATAAGGGTCGTATCTAATTTTGCATATAAATTATACATTTGTATCTTAGTATTGTCAAGACCCAAATCGAACATTTTGTCGAATAATTATTTTCTGCCGTGTAAGAGCGGAGAAACGGGTTTATAAATAAGCGCGCACAAAAGCGTGTCTATCATTCCCTTTGCGAATGTAAACGGCAGGTTGAATATAAGAAGTGCCGTAAACAGACCGCCGACAGACGGTAAAATTTCTTTGTACATGCCGATTATAGCCTCCATAGTAAGCCCGAGAACCTTGCAGTACAGCGGATATACGATAAAATAATTCGTAAATACGCTCACTGCCGCCATCACGAGCGAGCCGATAAACGCGCCCAGTACCGCGCTTTTTTTTGTTTTATTTTTCTTATAAAACAATCCCGCAATAATCACGAGCACGGAGCCTAAAACGAAATTCGACAGCTCGCCTATTCCCATCGTCGAACCCGATATCAGGTGCAGAACGTTTTTGAGAAAGCAAACCCCGACGCCGTATACGGGTCCGAACGCATATGTCGTGATAAGTGCCGGCAGTTCCGAAAAGTCCATCTTGATAAACGCAGGAATCAGCATCGGCAGCGGAAATTCCACGAGCATTAACAGTGCGCCCAGCGCGCTCATGATTCCCGTCACGCAAAGCGCGCGGATGTTTACATTTGATTTTTTGTTGTTTTCTTTTTTCATTTTTACCGTCTCCCCGAAATAAAAAGTACCCCGGATCAACGGGGTACGATTATTAAAAAAGGATGCGCCGAAAAGCACCAATCCTCTTCCATCCGGACTCAGAACAAAATCAAATATCGTTCAATACCGTCGGTGGGGGAATTTCACCCCGCTCGGCGCAGTAAAACAAAATTTCATAAGCGATAAACTCATAACGGCGAATTTACCGTTCGGATTTGTTTTAATGCGTTCGCAGACTGTAACTGCCGGTGGGGATTCTCACCCCGCCCCGAAGATCTTTATTGATATATTACACCCGCTTTTACTTGTTGTCAATAGCGGAATCAATTTTTTATAAGAATATTTATAATTACAAAAAACGGCTGTTCCGAAAAATCGGAACAGCCTTAATTTTGCTTATATCAAGCCCTTATTTCATTAATCCGAAACGTAGGGAAGAAGAGCAATCTGACGTGCACGCTTAATAGCAATCGTGAGATCTCTCTGATGCTTTGCGCAGGTACCGGTGATTCTTCTGGGGAGAATCTTTGCTCTCTCGGATGTAAAGCGGTGAAGCTTTGCAACATCCTTGTAATCTATGCTTTCAGCTTTTTCTACGCAGAAAACGCAAACCTTTTTACGGCCTTTTCTGCCGGCGGGACGTCCGCCCTTATCGCTTTTTTCGTAAGCCATTACGTAAACCTCCTTAAAAATTAACGATCAATTAAGATCAGAACGGAAGATCGTCTTCCGAGTCGGACAGAGTATCAAAATCCTCTGAACCGCCGTTCTTGAAAGATGTAGGAGCAGAAGAACCCGCGTCGTTTCTCATTGAGGGCGCAGCACCCGCGTTATATCCGCCGCCCGATTCGCTCTTTGAGCCGCAGAAACTGATTCTGTCCGCGACAACCTCGAGAACATTGCGTCTGTTTCCGTTTTTGTCTTCATAGGAACGCGACTGGAGCGAACCCTGAATCGCGATCATCTGACCCTTGCGAAAATATTTAGTAACGAAATCCGCCTGCTGACGCCATGCGACAACGTTGATGAAATCGGTCTGGCGATCCTCGCCCTGTCTCGCATAACTGCGTTCGACAGCAACGCCGAATGAAGTAACGTTAATACCCGACGACGTCGTTTTAAGCTCGGGATCGGCAACGAGTCTGCCCATTATAATAACTGAGTTCAACATGCTTTCATACTCTCCTCGGAATTATTTTTTAACAACGATAGAACGCAGGATTCCGTCAGTGATTCTCGCGATACGCTCGAACTCTGCGGGGAAAGACGCGTCAGCCTCGAAGTTATAAAGAACATAGTGACCCTCTGACTCGTAGTTGATCTCGTATGCGAGCTTTCTCTTACCCCATACGTCAACACTCTCAAGAGTACCGTTAGCCTCGATAAGAGCCTTGAACTTCTCGCTGAGCTCCTCGATCTTCTCGTCACCGTTCTTTACGGAGATAACGATTATAGCCTCGTACTTTGCTTTCATTAATGTTGCACCTCCTTTTGGACTTATGGCTCCGCCTTTGATCGGAGCAAGGATATGTGTAAAAAGTCGTAACTTATTACAGCATTTACATATTATATATGAAAACGGCTCCCGTGTCAAGAGCCGTTTTAAACTTTGTTTACATCAATAAAAATCAGTTGACTTTACCGAGATATTCTTCGAGACTCAATCCGCTTTCCTTGATTTTCGAAGCGTTTTCGACTCCGACATAACGCCAGTGCCACGGCTCCGCCTTTACGCCGGTATATCTTTTGTTCTCCTCTGTATATCTCAATATAAATCCGTAATTGTCGGCGTGTTCGCAAAGCCACGCATACTCCGCGGAATTCGCGAAACGGCTGTCGACCCAGCCTATATCCATAGCAATACCGATATTGTGTTCGCTGCTTCCCGGAGGCATACGTCTCGTCGAAGCAAGAGCCTCGGACTCCGCCTGCGAATATCCGTCGGCAAGGTACTCCTCTACAAGATTGTTGTAAAGATACTTCTGCTTCGAGTAGCTTCTGTATCCCGAAACCGGCGTAAGAGTCACACCGTCCGCCTTGCCCGCGTCGTACATTTTCTGATACGCCTCGGCGGCTCTGTAATCGAGAAGCTCGCCCGAACCTTTTATCGCGGGAACGAAATTTATTTCTTCGTCAACATTTTCGTTCACGCGGTAAAAAGTATTAAGAAGTACAAGCTTCCATTCGCTGTCGTTTTGAGGCAGGGAAATCATCTGCGGTTCGGTTAGCAGTCTGATTCCCGACGAGGACGATTTTTTCGTCGTCGTTTCCCGTTTTTCCGTAACCGGAACGGTCGTAACAACGGTCGTTTCCGCCGTCGTCTGAACTTTCGCCGTCGTCGTCTCCGCCTTTTTGTTTTCGGCAATGTTTTCATAAGAGCTTACGCTCGGCTCGTTCGTAACGCTCGACGGTTCTTTATTCTTTTTATTTAAAGCCGAAACGATAAACACCGCCGCCGCAATTATAACAACGGCTGTGACGGCAACGCATACCGTAACGATTTTCGGGTCAATCGAATTTTTCTTTTTTCGTTTTTCAGCCACCTGATTCATCTCCGTATTTCTATATACAGATTATTATATATTGTCTTAACAAAAAAGTCAACTCAATAGGTCATTGTACATTACCGACAATTACTGCGTCTTTTTTTTGTTCAGAATAAATAATCGACAAATGTATTATTGTGTGATAAAATATTCAAAGAATCAAAAAAAATGATAAATGTTCACAAAATAATGTTGTAAATTATCCCCGTTGTGTGATATACTTACTTCATTGCATAAAAAGGAGTTTCGTATATGAATAAATCAGCTAAGCGCGCAATTGCCGCCGTACTCGCTTCTCTGTCCCTCGCTTCGTTCGCGGGATGCGACATCATCAAGGACGTTGAGGAAGTAACCGAGGACAAAACACCCGTCGTAGAGGCACAGATCCCGATTACGAAACAGGAAATAGTCGACTATTATAACACCGTAACAAATTATTTAAGAGACGATTCAAACTTCAAGTCGAACGCTCCGTCCGTAGATGTCGGCGAAAAAATCGATATCGACGATATAAAAATTACGGCTCCCGAGTCGGACGAAACGCCCGACGAGCTTAAACCGCTCGCAGACTCCGCGAAGCAGATAAAGAAAACCATACTTGAAAAGCTTAATTCTTCCGTCGGCTCCGAGGCAGGAAAGAAATCAATAGAATACGGCAAGGGCGGGATCAAGGACATCCTTTCCCCCGAGGGAACGCAGGTCAGTGCGCTGACTGTCGACGACGTCGTTTCGGCTAAATGTGAAACCGAAAACGGTGTTTACAATATTGATATTTATATCGAAAGCTCTCCCGAGTCGATTAAAAAGGTTTTCGATCTGCCCGACAAGGCTTCGGTATTAAGCGAGATAGCAAAGGCGGACAACTACACGGTAATCAAGGATTACACCGTAGCTTACATAGACCGCGACGACAGAGCGCAGTACAATGAAGAGAATCCCGATTCGATCCCCGAGTGCAGGATTCGCATGACCGTTGACGCGGACACCAACAAGGTTGCATCCATCGAATTCATCCGTTCGGAGAAGGTAAACGCTCCCGCGCTCGGTTCAGGTTCATTCGAGAGCTTCGGAAGATTCAACATAGCGTTCAGATTAAGAGATTCAAAGACATTCAAATTTATCTGGACCGCTCCCGTAACGGAATAAACGTTATTAAATCATTATTCAGGGCTTTCTTTTCATAAGGAAGCCTTGTTTTTATGCTTATATCGGCATATCCGGAAAAAGCGCGTTTTGTTTGTTTTATACAAATATCGGCAAAATATTTATTTACTGTTGCCAAACGCTTTAAATAGTGATATTATTTTATTTTGTAATAAAGTTAAAGTATATGTATTTGGAAGGTGTTATTTTGAATTCCGCACAGAATGTCAGAAACATTGCCATAATCGCTCACGTCGACCACGGCAAGACTACGCTCGTCGACCAGCTTTTACGTCAGAGCGGTACGTTCAGAAGCAACGAACAGGTTGCAGAGAGAGTCATGGACTCAAATGACCTTGAAAGAGAGAGAGGTATTACGATTCTCTCAAAAAACACGTCCGTTCACTATAACGGCGTTAAAATAAACATTGTCGACACTCCCGGACATGCCGATTTCGGCGGCGAGGTCGAGCGTATCATGACAATGGTAGACGGCGCACTTCTCCTCGTCGACGCATTCGAAGGATGCATGCCTCAGACGCGTTTCGTTCTTTCAAAGGCTCTCGCATTAAAGAAAAAAATCATTGTCGTTATAAATAAAATAGACCGTCCGGGAGCAAGACCCGACGAGGTTATCGACGAAGTTCTCGACTTATTTATTGAACTCGGCGCAGACGACGATCAGATTGAATTTCCTGTCGTTTTCGCTTCGGCAAAGGACGGCTACGCTTCGCTTGATTCATCCGCAAGAGAGGGCGACATGAGACCTCTTTTCCAGTCGATAATAGATAATATAGAACCGCCCAAAGGTGACGACGACGCACCGTTACAGCTTTTGTTTTCAAGTCTTGACTACGACGACTACGTAGGTCGTATCGGTATAGGCAAGGTTGAACGCGGAAAGATCAAGCAGGGCGAAAACGTCGTTCTCTGCAAACAGGACGGAGAACAGCAGAACGTTAAGCTCGCAAAGCTTTATCAGTTCGAGGGACTTAAAAGAGTCGAGGTTTCCGATGCTAAATGCGGAGATATCGTAGCGGTTTCGGGTATTGCGGGACTTAATATAGGTGAGACGATATGCGACGCGCAATGCGTTGAGCCGCTCCCGTTCGTTAAGATAGACGAGCCTACCCTGTCAATGAACTTTATGGTAAACGACAGCCCGTTCGCAGGGCAGGACGGTAAATTCGTTACGTCGAGAAACCTGCGCGCAAGACTGTTTAAAGAAGTCGAGACAAATGTCAGCATGAGAGTCGAGGAGACCGACAGCACCGACACGTTCAAGGTATCGGGCAGAGGCGAGCTTCACCTTTCCATTCTCATTGAGACTATGCGCCGTCAGGGCTATGAATTCCAGGTCTCCGGCCCCAAGGTTATATTCAAAAAGGACGAAAACGGCAAGCTTTTAGAGCCTATCGAGCTTCTTATTATCGAGGTTCCGAACGATTACGTCGGTCCTGTTATGGAAAAAATCGGTTCGCGCAGAGGCGAGCTTGAAAATATGACGATACGCGACGGAGGAACGACTCACCTCGAATTTCTTATCCCCGCAAGAGGACTTATCGGTTACAGAAGCGAATTCCTTACCGACACGAACGGCTACGGCATTATGAACAATCTTTTCCACGCTTACGAGCCTTTTAAGGGCGAGATCGTCACCCGTGACAGAGGTTCGATTATCGCGCATGAGGCGGGCGAATCAACGGGCTACGGTCTGTTCAATACGCAGGACAGAGGACGTCTGTTCATAGGTCCGGGCGTTCCCGTTTATGAGGGAATGATAGTCGGCGAGTGCTCAAAAAACGAGGATATCGTCTGCAACGTATGCAAGAAAAAGCAGATGACAAATACACGTGCCGCAGGAAGCGACGACGCGTTAAGACTCGTCCCCCACTCGGTATTGAGCCTCGAACAGTGCATGGAATTTTTGAGCGACGACGAGCTTCTCGAGGTTACCCCCCACCATTTGAGACTGCGCAAAATGATCCTCTCGAAAGAGCAGAGAATGAAACAGCAGTTCAGAAAGAAATAATCATATAAAAATCCCTCCGTCGTGCAGTCAAGCAGAAACGGAGGGATTATTTATTACTGACTTAATTATAAATTACAGAGCCTCTACGATCTCTTTCGTATCACGGGCAATCATAAGCTCCTCATTGGTCGGGATAACAAACATTCTGACCTTTGAGCCGGGAACGGAAATCTCGACCTCTTCGCCGCGGAGCTTATTTGTCTCCTCATTGATCGCGGTGCCGAGGAATTCGAGCTTTTCGGCAACTCTCGTTCTGTAATGCGGGTTATTTTCGCCGATGCCTCCGGTGAAAACAACAGCGTCGAGACCGCCCATAGCCGCCGCAAATCCGCCTATGTACTTAGTAAGCTGATGACAGAGCATGGACTCGACAAGCTTTGCTCTCTCGTCTCCCTGCCTGGCTCTCTGCTCAATGGTTCTGTTATCGCTCGTACCGGTAAGTCCGAGCATACCCGATTTTTTATTCATAACGGTGTCGATCTCGTCGGGAGTGAGATTCTCATTTTTCATGATAATGGGAATAATGGCCGGATCGATCGAACCGCAGCGCGTACCCATTATGATACCCTCAAGAGGCGTAACGCCCATTGTAGTATCGAGGCACTTGCCGTCAACGACAGCCGAAATCGAGGAACCGTTGCCGAGGTGGCAGGTTACTATCTTGGAATGTTCGGGAGAACCGAGAAGCTCAATACATCTCTTGCTTACGAAACGGTGAGATGTTCCGTGGAAGCCGTAACGGCGTATGCCGTATTTTTCATAATATTCATAGGGCAGAGCGTACATGTAAGCGTAGTCGGGCATGGTCGAATGGAATCCCGTATCGAATACGGCAACCTGGGGAACGCCCTTCATTATAGCCTCGCACGCCTTGATACCGGTAAGGTTTGCGGGATTGTGGAGAGGTCCGAGAGGGAAGCACTCCTTGATAGCCTCCTCGACTTTTTCGTCAAAGAGAACGGAACCTTTGAACTTCTCTCCGCCGTGCAGAACTCTGTGTCCTACCGCGCCGATTTCGTTCGTTGACTTGATAACGCCGTGTTCCGCGCTCGTGAGAGTGTCGAGAACGATATTGATTGCCGCCATATGGTCAGCCATAAGCTGCGGCTTCTTAATTATGTTCTTGGATTCATCCGAGGGAACCTTGTGCGTAAAAGTACAGTTGTCGTAGCTTATCTGTTCGCAGATACCCTTTGCAAGCAAATCGTTTGTATCCGTGTCAATAAGCTGATATTTAAGAGACGAGCTGCCCGCGTTTATAACGAGAATTTTCATGATAAAATATACCTCCGCAATAAAATACTTGCTAATTTTTCACACAAAGTTTATTATATACTTATACAATCCCTTTTTCAAGACTTTTTTTACGGAGACAAAAAATGAACACAGCAGGCGTAGTCGCGGAATACAATCCGTTTCATTCGGGACACAAATATCAGATAGATAAGACGAAAGAAAAAACGGGGCTCCCCGTTATTGCCGTTATGAGCGGAAACTTTGTCCAGCGCGGAGAGTGCGCACTGTTCGACAAAAGCGTAAGAACCCGTGCAGCGCTTATGAACGGTGCAGACATAGTATTCGAGCTTCCCCTGCCGTGGGCACTGTCCTCGGCTGAAAAATTCGCTTCGGGCGCCGTTTATCTGTTAAATTCAACGGGGATATGCAAGTTTTTATCCTTCGGAAGCGAGTCGGGCAATGTCGAAAAAATAACCGACGCGGCTGACGCGCTTTTAAATATTGATGAAAATATTATAAAAAAACATCTGTCCGACGGCTGTTCTTATCCGACGGCACGTCAAAAAGCCCTCGAAGAATCCGCCGGAGAAAAAATATCATCCGTTCTGTCGTCGCCGAATGACCTGCTCGGAGTCGAATACGTCAAAAGCGTTATAAAAAACAAATATCCGCTGACTCCGATTACGATTAAACGCTCGGGAGCCGGTCACGATTCGGATGAAACAAACGAAAGCACCGCTTCCGCTTCGGCTGTTCGAAGCATTATAAATTCGTCTCTCGATTACTCCCCGTTCGTTCCCGAAAACACACTCGAATTATACAGAAAAAGCGAAAAATCGGACATGAAAGATCTCGAAAAATGTATTCTCTCGCATTTAAGACGAAAAAAAGCATCCGATTTTTTATCCTGCCCGGACGTATCCGAGGGACTCGAATACAGAATTTACGAAGCAGTACGGGATTCCGACAGTCTTGACTCGCTTTATTCTAAGATAAAAACAAAACGCTACGCCCATTCGAGAATCAGAAGAATCATAATGTCCGCGTTCCTCGAAATCGACAGATCGTACACTCTCGCCGCCCCGCCGTATTTACGGGTTCTCGGATTTACCGACGAGGGCAGAAATATTTTAAAGCAAATGAAAAAGACGGCTTCGGTTCCCGTGATAATGCGTTACTCCGACGTAAACGCTTTGAACGAAAGTGCAAAAAGAGTTTTCGAACTCGAATGTAAATCAACCGACCTGTTCGCTCTCGCATTTAATCCCGTATTAAAATGCGGCAACGAAATGCGACGGGAGATAATTTATGTACACACGCGTTAATTAATCGACAGTTAATAAATCTCAAATATAATAAATGCAGATACATTGAGAATGATATCAACGTATCTGCATTTTATGTTTTATAATTTATGAGGTGTTTATAATGCTGAATGTCTGGAAACGTTACAGAAACGGAGCCGCGGCGGTATGCTGTCTCATAATTGTCATGGGACTCGTTATGATAATATGGCCGGGAATTTCGGCTTCGATAATTTACTATATTCTCGGAGCGGTATTTATTGCCTCGGGAGTATACAGAATCGTAAGATATTTTAATTCCGACCTTTTGGGTCTGTTCTTCCGATTCGACCTCGCGGGCGGAATTTTCAGCATACTCGCGGGACTTCTTATGGTCTGTCACCCCGCGGGAGCCGAATTTCTCCTGCCGTTCGTTACGGGACTTTATCTGATAACGTCAAGCGTATTCGATATACAGACTGCGGTCGAAATGAAACGCTGTCTTATCCCGAACTGGCGGGTCTGCCTTGCGGCGGGAATTATCAGCACGCTTTTTGCGTTTCTTTTATTCCTCGACCCGTTCACGGGCAATTCCGTAATAATGATATTCGCGGGAGTATCGCTCATTATAGGCGGTATAGAATCGCTGTTCGTAATTCACACGGTTACGAAAGCTTTAAAGAATTCCAATCCCGGAGACATTATCGAAACAGAGGGTCATGAAGTTAAATGATTCTTGATATTCTCGTTTTCAAGTCTCTTTTTAAGTTTTGAGAGAACCTTTTTCTCAATTCTCGAAACATAGCTTCTCGATATCGACAAAATCCGTGCAACTTCTCTTTGGGGCAGAGGATCGCTGCCGTCAAGTCCGTAACGCATTACAATAATTCGTTTCTCTCTTGCGTCGGCAACCTCGTCTAAAAGTCTTGTCAGAAGCGAGCATTTTATCCTGCGGTCGATATCATCCGCAATCGTATCCTCAACGCTTATAATATCCGACAATGTGAGCGGATTTCCCTCGCTGTCAGTCTCAATAGGATCGCTCATAGAGATATCCTGGGCGGTCTTTTTTAAATTTCTGAAATACATCAGTATCTCGTTTTCCACGCACCGCGCCGCGTATGTTGCAAGCCTTGCGCCCTTTGACGGGTCAAAACTGTTTATGCCCTTGATAAGCCCGACCGTACCGACCGATATCAGATCGTCCTGGTCACACCCGGAGGAATAATATTTTTTAATAACGTGAACGACGAGTCTCATATTGTGTTCGACGAGCTTGTTTCTCGCCTCTTTGTCGCCCCCGCATTTTAATTTAATAAGCCTCTCTTCTTCCGATTTTGACAGCGGCGGGGGAAATACGCTCTTTGAATCAAGGTGAAGCGCAAGAAAAATAAGATCGCCGAGCATACGTTCAAAAATTAATAACGACATTTATATATCGCCTCCCGTAATTGATATGAAATAAAACGGAAGATATTGCAAGTCCCGATTGACAAAACGTTTGACTGATGATAAACTCTAATCACACATCAGTCTAAAAAAGACAGCAAAGGAGCATTACAATACATGCTAAAAACATTCAGTATCATCTATAACCCCATTTCGACAAAGTTTAAAATGAGCATTATCGAGCATATTATATGCCGTTTCGTTTCTAAAGGAATGACGCTTCACAAGGTTGAAAAGAGCCGATATTCAGGTCACGTTATCGAACTTATAAAACAGCTTGACCCCGATTCCGACCTGCTTATCACCGTAGGCGGAGACGGCACGGTAAACGAGGCTTTCAGAGCGTTCTATGAGATAGAACAGCACAGCGTTTACGCCCATATTTCGACGGGAACAACGAATGATATGGCGAACAATTTCGGTTTAAGCCGTAAGGATGCGATAAAAAGCGTCGATCTCCTGGCAGACGGCGGACACGAGGCGATGATGGATTCGTTTACGGTAAACGGAGAGCCCGTCTCGTACGTTTCGGCATTCGGATTCGTCGCTCCGATTCCCTATCTTGTAAACAATAAATTAAAAAAGGTACTCGGTCACGCGGCTTACGTCGTATCGGCGGTTCCCGTCCTCGCGTCAAAGCAGAATAAGATTAAATTAACATACGAGCACGACGGCGTTGAGGAAGAATGCGAATGTATAATGGCTTGCATATTAAACTCCAAAGGAACGGGCGGAGTCAACGTATTCAAGGACGTAGACATGAACGACGGAAAGTTCGAAGCCGTGTTCGTTAAAAGTCTGTCTCCGAAGCTTATTAAGGAGATTTTTATACAATATTTAAAGGATGATATAGACCTCAGACAGTATAAGGAATTTACAGTCGCGTTCAGCACCGATTATCTTAAAATCAAATTTGAATCTACGCCTAAGTACGAGGTTGACAACGACGGAAACAAGGCTTCGTTCACGCTCAAGGATTCAAACAACACTCTTGAATACAAAATAGGCAAAAAAATAAAGATTCTTCTCCCCGCGCATGAGACGAGAAGCGAATCAAATAAGCAAAATTAACATTTTATTAATGAAAACCCTCTTTACGGTATGATATACTGATTTTCAGAAAAATTCGGGAGTGATACTTAATGTCAAAATTAAAAGATATCGACGCCGGCGCGGAAGCTAAAGGCTCGGGAGTAAAAACACTGTGGCAGTTCGTTAAATTCATAGTCGTAAGTCTGCTTGCGTGCATAGTTCAGTTTACGCTTCTTAACGTTCTTAAATTCATACCCTTTATCCATGAGCTTTACTCACAGGATTTCCACTGGTGGATATTTACATGCGAAGCCGCCGCGGGCGGTCTCGGCTATTTCATAGTCAACAACACCGCGAATATTGCGGCGCAGATCGTTTCGTTCTTCGTAAACCGTGAAAAAACCTTTAATTCAAGCGCAAACATCGCCGTAACTCTTCCCATTTACATAGTTTTCACCATCGCGCTTATCGTATTCTCCGCATGGCTCAACCCCACGCTCAAGGATTTTCTTGTAAACAAGAACATGTCCGACGCTCTCGCGGCGAATATCGCGACGGCTGTCTGCTCCGCGCTCCAGTTCTTCCTCTACTTCCCCGTTGACAAGCTTCTTTTCAGCAAGAAGAAAGAGGATAAAAAAGAAGCTGAAGCAAAGGCTGAATAATTCAAATTCAATACAAAATTACGGCTCGGCGATTTTGTTCGCCGAGCCGTCAGCTTGTCGAAAAAAGTAGTTTTCGACAAGCTGTGAGACTGTCGAGAATGTGCCTGAATTTCGTT
>UQQT01000019.1 GCA_900543395.1 uncultured Oscillospiraceae bacterium
CAAAGGCGTGAGACGGTGCGTTTTGGGCTTATGGGGTTCGACTCTCTTTTGCTATGCAGACTGTATAACCGGTCTGCATTTTTTTATTTACTCATATGATAAAAAAGTGTATAATGTATAGCGGTGATACTATTGTCAAGACATTTAGAGTATATAATTCCCGAAAGCTATGACGGCAAAAAGGTTATTCATTTTTTAAGAGGGGAAAAGAAGTTTTCGTGCCGTCTTATCGCTTCGCTCAAACAAACGCCGGACGGCATTGAATTAAACGGCGAACACATCAGAACGATAGACAGAATAAAAACGGGCGACATTTTAAGCGTAAATATTCCCGACGACGACAACAGAATAGAACCCGTGAATTACCCGCTCGACATTGTGTACGAGGATGAGGATATCATGGTTATAAACAAACCTGCAGGACTCGCGGTTCACCCCACGCATAACCACCAGGGCGACACGCTCGCAAACGCGGTTTCTGCTTATCTTATGAATAAGGGTAATAACGTATCGTTCCGTGCGGTCGGCAGACTTGACAAACAAACGTCGGGACTCGTTCTGCTCGCCATGAATAAATATTCCGCCGCGTATCTTCCCGACAGATACGAAAAAGAATATTTTGCGATTGTCAAGGGATTTTACGACTCGCCCGGTACTATAAACAAAAAGATTTACAGACCCGACCCGATGAAATCGCTGCGGTCTGCAAGCAACGAAATCGGCGACGAAGCCGTAACGCATTATACGCCGGTTTCAAGCGACGGGAAGCGCACGCTCATGCGTATAACGCTCGAAACGGGCAGAACTCATCAGATTCGCGTTCACTTTTCGTCAATCGGTTCACCCCTCGCCGGCGACGATATGTATTTAAGCACGGATTCTTCGATAAAAAGAGCCGCGCTCCACTGCGGAAAGCTGACGCTGATACATCCAGTGATAAACGAGGAAATGACGTTTACCGCTCCCCTGCCCGAGGATATGAACGCAGTGCTCAACAACCACGACTCCCCGTTTGTCCCCGTAAAAATCAAGACATAAAATGACCGCGTATCTTTCGGTACGCGGTCAAACTTATTTGTTTATATACTCTTATTTAATAAAAGCGGCTGCAAGCTCCATAAGACTTTTCTTTGAATAACCGTCGAGGCTCCATCTTGAAGCGGGGACATCACCCGTGAATGAGTCAAATATGATCATCTGCTGAATATTTCCTGCGGAATCACAGTTCTCCATTCCGATAAGCGTGTCGCCGTCCATGTAGAAATTGAGTTTAGCTTTATCACTTGCGAAAACATAGCAGGTTACGTTATCCTTACCGTTGAACGAAGTTACCTCGGTCGTATACTCGGATTTCGAAATATCGATCGTAGCGAATGTAAACGCTAAATCGGATTCTTTCATACCGAGGAGACTCATTGCAAGCTTATCAAGCTCTGCGTAAGCTTTCTTTTCGTCGCTGACAATATAATACTTAGCAACGTCTTTCTTAAGCAGGTTCTTCTGCATTAATTTAAGCAGGTCGAGATCCATTCCGTCGGCTTTCATGCTTATACGCATACGCTCGCCGTCGTTCGTAAATCTTACATGCTGCTTTCCGCCGCCGGCTACAATAGTTCCGACAAAATCAAATTTACCATCAGTAAAGCTGTGAATAGCGGCGGGAATGTTATCGTCATAACCGGGCTTCGTGGTCGGCTCCGCCGTCGTGGGCTCGGTCGTGGGCTCGGTAGTAGGAGCAGTCGTGGGAGCGGTCGTTTTCTCAGTGGGCTTTGTTGTAGGTTTGGTGGTAGGCCTCGTTGTAAAATCGATTTTCTTCGTCGTCGAGGTAGTGTCGGAACCCTTGGTTATCTCATCATACTTCTTCTCTCCGCCCATCTCATTAATAAGCTTTGAAGCGTATCTTAAAACAAGTCTTGCGTCGGCAATGTTAACATTTCCGTCTCCGTTAGCGTCCGCAGCGGGCAGAAGAGAATCGTCAAGCATTTCGAGCTTAGCCGCATGACGGAGAATCATTCTCGCGTCTTTCGCGGTAATTTTACCGTCGGTGTCGACGTCGCCGAGAGCGGGAGCCGCAAATGCCATCGATGTGGCTGCGAATACTGCCGCCGCGGTAAGCGATACTGCTGAAGCAAGGGCGATTATCTTTGATTTTTTCATACTGTTCACCTTCCTGAAAAACAGGGGCGCATACAAACATATGCACCCCCTTATATTACTTAACAATTAATACTGAATATCCCAAATATTGATAGTATCAACGAGTCTCGCAGAACCGTCAATCGTAACAATAAGAGCAGTAAGGTTTGCGGTGATATCAACATTCATAATCTGATCAAGCGTAATAACCTGATTATTTGAGGGATTATAAACGAGAGTAACGGTACAATCGGTATACGTAAGACTGAAACTGTTAACCTTAACCGCCTTAACACTTGCAAGCGTTTTATCTATATCAGCCTTTGACATGGGGCTGAACATACCGCCGGTGAAGCTGGGCGAGGACGTTGCCTTGGGATCATTGATAGGCTCCGGGTTGTCCTCGGGATTAAGAGTAATCGTGATTTTGATGTTATCTCCTTCTTTAACGGCTGATGCACTCTTGATTTTGGAAGGATCGGTAAGAAGGCATCCTGCTGTGTCGTGTCCCGTTACGGGCCATGCGTGCATATCGGAGCCTGCCTCCTTAACCTGGGGAGTAGCTTTTGCCTTTTCCTCTGTGGTCATGAAGCTTTCAGCAATGGGAAGTACGGTATTTCCGAGCTTACCGAGATTACGGTGCTCCGCGGGAAGAGACTGGAACTCAACCTTCTTGAATGCGGGCTTCTTAGACTTAGCCTCGTTCATAACCTCGGTGTACTTCGCAAGAATTTCCTCGTTAGTCGAAAGCCCCTCGAGTCCGCCTGAAGGTGCATTGTTTTGTCCGCCCTGCTGAGCGTCGCCGCCCTGCTGGTTATTATCGCCGGTCTGAGTACCGGTCTGCGTTCCTGTCTGGGTTCCTGTCTGAGTGCCGGTCTGTGTTCCTGTCTGAGTGCCGGTCTGTGTTCCCGTCTGAGTGCCGGACTGTCCGCCGTTGTTTACAGGTGCGGAACCGGTCTGCATGGAAGCTACCTTGTAACAGCACAGCGCGCTCGTCGCCATGGAAACGCAGATAGCAATAACTGCGACCACGGACAAAAGCTTAGTGAGAACGGGTGCGTCGTACTCGTAGTATTTTTTCATAAAAAGTTTACCCCTTTCATGGATTCCAACTATCCAATGATTTCATGTTTTTAATAATTAAAAAACTGCTTGTATTAAATTTACAACAAAATTAAGAGAATGTCAAGATTAAAAAACAGAAAATATTATCCTATTAACATATTTTCTTATTTTCCACCTGTTTATTTATACTTTATACACAAGTTGGCAACATTTGCACTTAATTTTCCGTCATTTTTTTGAGAGCCTTGAGTCCGAGCGAAACGCCTTTTTCGCAGTCCTCCATACCCTCGAATTCGACGGTTACCCATCCGTCGTAGCCCTCAGACATGAGAGTGTGCAGACACTGGTATACGGGAATGTCTCCGTGACCGATTATCGCGCCCCTTAAATACGTTCCGCCTCTCGTCTTAAAGAATCCGTCCGCAAAAAACGGCGCATTACCGCTTCTTACATAAAAATCCTTTGCATGGACGTGGAAAGCGTACGGCGCAAGTCTGCCGACAGCCTCGATGCTGCTCTCGTCCGCGCACGCGAAATTTCCTATGTCGATAAGGAGTCCGAAGTTATCGTCCGCGACGGAGTTTACAAGCTTCTCGACGCGTCTGCTATCCTGCGAGAAAAATCCGTGATTTTCTACGGTCGTTTTAATTCCCTTTGTCTTCGCGTAAGCGGTAATCTCACGGCATCCCCTTACGAGCGCGGGCAGAGCGTCGTCAAAGCCTCTGAATCCGCGTTTGTCCCTGCCGAATCCGCCGGTCGCGTCATGGCGCATGACTTTAACGCCGAAAACCTCGGCAACGTCGACTTTTTTCTTGATTCTCTCAATTTCCCTGTCAAGATTACCGTCCGAACCGTTTAAAAAATCCGCGCCGACGGTATAGCTTGAAACCTCGAGTCCCGCTTCATCGCATTTCTCTTTTAAAATCTTTGCATATTCGATTTCGCTCATCCCCTCGGGCGGGGTAATATCGACGAATTCAACGCCGTCAAAGCCCTGCTCCTTTGCAAGAAGAATACAGTCCTCAAGCGTTTTCTTTCCCGACGAGGTCAGCTGTGAATAGCTGTACATGCTTACGGAATATTTCATTTTTTATTTCCGCTCCTGTTTTTAATTTTGTCCCAATATTCTTTTGCCGCCTGCTCGTTCTTATTGTCCCCGAATTCGTAGTAGACGGTATCTTTTATAATGTCGGGCAGATACTGCTGTTCGACCCAGTGATTTTCGAACGAGTGCGGGTACTTATAAAACTGCCCCTTAACCTTTGCGTCCGCTCCGTCGTAATGCATATTCTGAAGCTGTCTCGGCACAGGTCCGTATTTGCCGTTTTTAAGGTCAGCCGAAGCCGAATTAATCGCCTCGTATGCGGAATTCGACTTAGGCGAATTGCAAACGAGAATGACCGCGTCGGCAAGAGGGATACGCGCCTCCGGCAAACCTACCTGCAAGGCTATGTCTACCGCCGACTTTACTATCGGAATAATCATCGGGTATGCAAGCCCCACGTCCTCGCACGCACAGACAAGAAGCCGTCTGCACGCAGAGGCAAGGTCGCCCGCATCCAGAATTCTCGCAAGATAATGAACCGCCGCGTTCGCGTCCGAACCGCGCATAGACTTCTGATAGGCAGAAACGAGATCGTAATGCTCGTCGCCCTCCTTATCGTAGCGAAGAGACGTTTTCTGCGTCAGGGTCAAAGCGTTCGCCATCGAAATAACGCGTTTTTCGCCCTCCTTGGGCGTTTTCGAGCTTAAACACAGCAGTTCGACTGTATTAATCGCCTTTCTGACATCGCCTCCGCACCCGTAGGAAACGTGTCTGATAACGCCGTCCTCAATGTCAAGCCCGCATTTTAAATCCCGAGCCATGACGGAAAACGCGCGCTCTATCGCCGGAACGATATCCTCCGGTGTTACCGTTTTGAATTCAAAAACCGTCGAACGGCTCAAAACCGCGGAGTAGACGTAAAAATACGGATTTTCCGTAGTCGAGGCTATAAGCGTTATCGAGCCGTTCTCAATATATTCAAGAAGCGACTGCTGCTGTTTTTTATTAAAATACTGAATCTCGTCAAGGTAGAGAAGAATTCCGTTTCGTGCGTGGAACGTATCTATCTGCGAAACTATATCGCGTATGTCGGAGATGGACGCGCTCGTGCCGTTTAATTTATATAATTTTTTATCCGCCGAGTCCGCAATAATCCGGGCGACGGTCGTTTTACCGACTCCCGACGGACCGTAAAATATCATGTTCGGAATTTCTCCGCTCTCTATGATATTTCTAAGCGGGGCATTTTCGCCGATAAGGTGCCGCTGACCGACGATTTCGTCAAGAGACGCGGGTCTTATCCTGTCCGCAAGAGGCTGAGCCACTTTCTTTTCCTCCATAATATATATGATTGTTTTTTCAATTTAATTTTATCATATATACATATAATTTTCAACATAAAAAACGGTTTGCAGTTCAAAATCCGCAAACCGTTTTATTAAAATACTTATTTAAGTCTTTCGACGAGGTCTCTGAACACTCTTTCGACGGTAAAGCAGATATCCTTACCGAGCGAATTCGTCTCATGGTAATGATTTCTGTCGAATCTGTCGTGAACGCTCGAAAGATACGCCTGCGTCGGGTGAAGAACGGAGTCGTTCGGAGCGACGACATAGCCTGTCATGTCGTTCGACACGCCGAATACCATAAGCGAATCGTCCCCGCATATCTCGGCAAGAGGTTCGGGGTTTATCTCGGGGCCGAGCCCCGTAGCCGAATCCTCCGCCGAAGCGTAACCGCCGTATACAAGCTCGCAGAAAAGCTCTCCGGGGAATATAAGTATCTTCTGACTGCCTATCTTCATATAGGTCATTTCCGTTCTGAGCGCTATGCCGACATTGCATCCCGGGTACGGGAACTTATCCGCCGTACAAACCTTTAATATAGGCATAAGCGCAAGAATGCAGTTGTCGATAGGTGCGTAATATTTCTGCGAAATGAATGAAATCGAAGAATCAAGCTCGACGTCGTTGTCGATTTTCAAAGCCGCCTCGCCGAGCATTTCTCCGCCCTTTTTCGTTCTAACGTATCTGTCCTCGTCAAGATCGGCTATATTCGCAGCCGCAATCGCGCCGACGGCGAAAAGAACATTGACCTTCTTCGACTCGTTGATCTTTTCTCTCATAAAATAAGGATAATCCGCGCTGATTTTAGAATTTGCACCGCCCATAGTATTCGGATGAGCCGAATAATTCATAAACCACGTTTCCGTCGAGCCGTCGTCGGGAACGAAACGGAGTCTTGATAATTTATCGTTTACGACATACGGCGCCCTTCCGTCCTTTACAGCGTCGGGTACGTGAATATATCCCATATAAAGCTTACCGGGCTTTCTGTCATTATAAGCCTTGATGCACACGTCCTTAATACTTGCGAAAAGCTTAGACATATAAGCCTTGTCAAGTCCCGTTCTCGGAAGTTTGCCCCAGTAGCCGACGGTGTCGATACCCGCATGCGTATGCGTACAGCTTATGTCTATGTATTTACATCCCGACTCTCTGCAAAAATCGGAAAGCGAGGCTCTTATCTCGTTAACATCGTGACCGGTCAGACCGATAATGTCGCAGCTGACGAGCAGAATACCCTCGCCGCCCTTGCAGTCAAGCCACATTGCTCTGACAGTCGTGGGGTCGTAAACTCCCGTGACGAGATTGCCCATTTTGTAGCCCGCCATCCAGTATTTTTTCGCTGTTATGTCAGCGGGCATAACCTCCGCCATAGCGAAACCGCACGAAAAACCGTCGTTTTTATCATTCTTAATATAGACGGGGTCGGCCTTTGGAATAGCCGGTGTACTCATCTTTTTCTGAAGCTTTCTGCCGTTCGAGGATGTGAACTTCAACGCGGCCTTAGCCGCAAGATCTGCAATGTCCATTGATATATATAACCTCTTTTAAAATTATTTATTTGTTTTTTCAAGCCACATGAGAACGTCCGCGAAAACGTTCTTTTTGTCCGTCTCGTTCAAAATCTCATGTCTGTCGCCGGGATAGAGCTTCATCCCGACGTTATTATGTCCCGCACTAACGAGAGAATCGTAAACCTTCTTAACTCCCGCGCCGTATGAGCCTACGGGGTCGTCCTCGCCGGCTATAAGGAATACGGGAAAATCGTTATTAAACGACGTGAACCATTCGGGGCGGTTTACTGTTATGAGAAGGTTGAAAAGATCTCTGTAGCCCGCGGCGGTGAAAAGGAATCCGCAGTATTTGTCGTCAATATATTTATCGACAATTGCATTGTCCTTTGTAAGCCAGTCAAACGGTGTTCTCTGCGGACGGCATTTTTTATTATAAGAACCGAACGCAATTTTATCTATAAGCTTCGATCTGTAATGAGAGCCTTTCTGCTTTATAATCATGTTTGCGAGCATGACTCCGACTTTCGCCCCGGGATTGGGTCCCGCGGTACCGCAGAAAACCGCGCCCTTAATTCCCGCAGAATAAAGCTGAGTATAATATCTTGCGATAAACGAGCCCATAGAGTGACCGAACAGAAAAACGGGAAGCTCGGGATATTTGTCCTTTGCAAGATCGGTAACGAGCTTTACATCGTTAACAAGCGTTTTATATCCGTCCTTCTCACCGAAAAAGCCGAGCTCATCGTCGTTTTTAACGCTCTTGCCGTGACCTAAGTGGTCATGAATAAATACGACGTAGCCCGACGACGTGAGGAAATCGATAAACTCCTCATATCTCTCCAGATGCTCCGCCATGCCGTGGCATATCTGAACAATGCCCTTGACATCAAGCTGAGTTGCCGAATAGTAAGACATAACGTTGAGTTCGGCAAGGCGCGAACATGATTCAATACTGTAATTTCTGCTGAGACTTATCATGGTTAATAATCCTCCCTGTCAAAGCCGGAAAATATATCCCGAAAAAAATACCTTTATAATTGTACCACAAAGAGAACGTTAAAAAAATAATAAATTATTTAATTATTAATTTTTCGTCGCATTAAACAAACGTTCGAGTATTACTTTGTCTAATTCGACAATAAATTTTCATCACGACTTATGGTAAAATAGACATATATTTTAATATGTTTACGGAGAATTATTATGGAAAGAAAAACGGGATTTTTAAATTCGAATTCGATTAAGCTTATCGCCGTTTTTGCAATGACTGTCGACCACATCGCGTGGATGCTGTTCCCCGGATATCCGACGGATTTTCTGCCTGTTATAATGCACATAATCGGCAGAATCACGTGTCCGATAATGTGTTACTGCGTCGCAGAGGGTTTTCATTATACAAAAAATATAAACAAGTACACACTGCGTATGTTCCTGTTCGCTTTTATTTCGCACTTTGCATACATTTTCGCTTCGGGAAATTATACGGATTTTCATTCGTTTATCCCGTTTTATAACGGCGGTATTTTAAATCAGACGAGCGTGATGTGGTCGCTTGCATTCGGACTTGTAATGCTCAGAACGGCTTACAGCGAAAAAATAAAAAACAAGACTTTAAAAGTTCTGCTGATACTATTAATCTGCGTTCTCGCCCTGCCGAGCGACTGGAGCTGTGTGGCTTCCCTGTTCATATTATCGTTCGGAACCAACAGAAATAATTTAAAAATGCAGTCCGTTTGGCTGATAATATACGCCGCCGTTTACTCGCTCGTATACATTCTTGCGATAGATACGGTTTACGGAATACTTCAAATGTCCGTCGTACTCGCAATTCCGATAATATACGCATACAACGGCGAGCGCGGAAAGAACATTAAATTCAATAAATTCATGAAATGGTTTTTCTATATCTACTATCCGCTTCACCTGTTTATAATAGGAATTCTGAATCAATACGTTTTAAAATAAAATAACAAAAAGCTGTAAACCGCAGATTCCGCGATTTACAGCCTTTTTTTATTGTTTTATCGGTTATTCAACAGTAACCGTGCCGTCCTCTGAAACGGTGATCTTCATTCCCGTTTTAACGTAATCGAGGAATTCCTGTCCGAGATTGTCGACCGTCGGCATGGGGTTGTTCTCGTTCCATACTGCGGAGAGAACCGCGCCCGCTGCTGCGAGTGAATCGATAGGATGAGCGAACAGGAGACAAGCGGGAGTTCTGCCCATTACGTTTGCGCAGTAGAGAACCATTCCGCCCGTTGTCGAGCCTATGGTCTGAGGAAGACAGAGAGCCGTTCCCGCCATGGGCTTTTCGTATATATCGGCGTTGTTCTGATCTCCGCACTTAGCGGTCTTATCGCCGAACATGAGGCTGTGCTGAAAACTTGCGAGAGTGTTGAATCCGTTATGCGAAACGAGAGCCGTCGCTTCAGCTTTTCCGGGAACTACCGGTCTGCCTTTAAAAGTTTTCATCTCACTTTACCTCCTTTGTGATATAGTCGAGTATTTCGTCGCTCGTATAATATTTTGCCGAAGTGTAAGTACGAAGCTTATTCGAGTTCGTAATTACGGGCTTCTTTCCGCAGAGCGGATTATTCATATACATAAGCGGGCAGATGTAGCTTAAAACTACGCCTGTCGTTTTGAGTTTAGCGGCGTGACCCGTTCTGTTAAACTTATCAACAACGTCGGGAGCGGCGGTGAATACGGTCGGAATCGAAACTTTTGCAAGTCCGTTCTTTCTTAAACCGTCGTAAACCTTATCCGTCCACTCGATAAGCTGGTCGTACGTAAGGTGAGGACATCCGACAAAGCAGAGTTTGGGCTTTGCGTTCTTGTCTTTCCAGATAACGGGGTAATTATCCTTAACTCTCTGAAGCTCCGCGTCGTCGATAACGTAGGTCTGCGCGTTCTCTGCAATAAGCTTCTCGCCCTGCTCGACAGCCTCGGGAGTAAGATTTTCAACGTGATACAGACCTACAGCGCCGTTTGAGGCGGTAGCCGCTCCGAAGTCTTTAAGATAAGCCTTAACGTCGTTGTTTATTTCGGTTCCTATCCATTTATCAAGACCCTTGATATACGGAACATCCTCCATAACCTTCATACCGACAGCGGAGCCTAAAATCTGCGCCTCGGGCTTCCTGCTCGTTTTAACTTCGATAATCCACGTCGCTTTTCTGCCCTCGTCGGTAAGGAGTCCGAAGTACGGGACAAAGCCTACGATAGAACCGAAAAGCTCGATTATGCCCGAGTTACGGTTACATCTCGCGCCGAGTACGGAGTTTGCGAAAACAACCGCGCTCGATTCCGCCCATGAGAGGATCTCGCCCTTTTTCGGTGTGTTGCCTATCTCGTCGAGATAGCACGCACAAGTGTAAGCGTTGTCGTTTACAAGACCCAGTTTACGAAGCTGGGCGTCATATCTGTCCTGCGCGTTGTACATGAATTTTTTAAATATAAGATTTTCTATAATGCTTGACGGAACGTTTTTATCGAGGGGTTTGGGGTCGACGGAGAATTTCTGCGACGAAAGCGCACCCGCGTCGATAAGCTTATCCATAAGCTCGTAAACGGGCTTCATAACCCCGAGTCCGAAGCTTGTTACAAGATGTCCCATTTTGCTCGTAACGGGAACCATTTTCTCCGCGCCGAAAGCCTCGCCGTAAAGAACGAGAGTTTTCATGACCTTAGCCATAGTCTCGCCTTTTTTACCGTCAAGGATATCCTGCTGCTCCGGAGTCAGAGCCATTTTTGTTTCAGCCATAAAACGATTATCCTTTCTCTCTTTTTTAATCCGAACGTTAAATTATCAGATCGAACGCGCCTTGCGGTACGCGCTGCGAACAGCCTCGAATACTCTCGCGCCCTTGAAGCTGTCGCCGACGTTGAATATTTCGTCTGCGGAGTGATTCTTTACGCAGTCATAGTAAATATCTATAGCGCTTCTGTTTCCTGCCGCTAAAACGACCATATCCGCCTTAAGCTCGCGGGTAACGGGTTCGTTCTTAATAGGTCTTAACGCGTCCATAGGATTCTCTACGTTCTCGGGAAGAATCGGAGACCATGTGATGTAAGGATTGGGAACGTTCTTGTTAATATTCTGCTCAACGACGATCTTACCGTCCTCAACCTTTTTAAGCGTAGTCATGTTAAGAAGCTCGACTCCGCCCTCCTCAAGGTAATGGATAAGGTGTCCTCTGTTCGCCGTGCATACATGGTTCATAATGTACTTATCCATCTCAACGACCTTAACATTCTTGTTAAGCTCGTATCTTAATACGTAAGCGGTCTCCGCGCCTACTACGCCGCCGCCGATAACAACGATATCCTCGGCGTCCTTAACGATATTACGGTCGTTGAGAACGTCAACGGCGAATACGACGTTTTTATTGTTAATACCCTCGACGGGAGGTCTGTTCTGAACGGTACCCGCCGCGATAACGATAGAATCGTAGCCCTTTTCTTTAAGAGACTGCGCGTCGGCGGCCGTATTCATAAACAGCTTGAAGTTTTCGTTCTTTTCAAGCTTAGCGACTACGCCCTTAAGATAATCGAGATAATTCTTGAATTCATATTTAATCATGGGCTTGCTTCCAGGAATTACGCTTCCGCCGATTTCGCCCGATTTTTCGTAAAGGTCGACCTTATGTCCTCTCTTGATAAGAGTGTCGGCTGCAACGATACCCGCAGGGCCCGCGCCTACGACTGCAACTTTCTTTATAACGTCGGCTTTCGGAATTTCGGGAGAATACTCCTCCTCGAACGCCGTTCTCGGGTTGACCGCGCACTGGGGATGTCCGCCCTCAACGAACTCGTTAAGGCAAGCCTCCTGACATCCGATACAGGGTCTGATGTCGCTTACCTTACCGGCGTACGCCTTGTTGCACCACTCAGCGTCGGCAAGAAGGGGTCTGCCGAGCATAATCATGTCGCACTTGCCGTCTCTTAACGCTTTTTCGGCAAAATCGGGATAACCGAGCTTACCTACTGCTACGACGGGAATTTCGAGACCCATATTAGATTTAATATTATTATCGGCAAAGTATTTCTTTGCAATCTCGGATATGTCAAGGAAGCATCCCGAGGGCATTGATGAAGGCGGATGCGGAAGCCACCAGTTGTCGTAGCATCCGAGGTCGACGTCGAACATATCAACGCCCGCTTCAACAAGCTCTCTCATGTATTCGAGAGTTTCCTCGATCCTTCTCTCGTTCTTGAACTTTTTAAGAGGACTTACGTTGTCCATCTTCGCCTTATAAGTCGCGTTAAGCATGAGCGAAAGATCGATTCTGTACATAATCGGGAAGTTCGCGCCCACTCTGCGGCGGATTTCCTTAACCATTTCGATACCGAATACGGTCGGGTCGGCAAATTTGCCGAGTTTCCTGTGGTTGAACGCCTTATTCGCAATCTGTTCAATGAGATAGCCCTCATGACCGTGAAGATATACGCCGTCGAGGTTGCACGCCTTAGCATCCGCGCTTCCCTGACCTATCTTTTTAATAATCTTATTAAGACTGATGTCTGAAAGTCTTAAACACGGAACGTCTTTCATATACCAGTTGGGATTGAACGACGAGCTTCTGGGAAGTTTAAGCTGGTTCGTAAGACATTGGGGATTTCCTACTCTGCCGAGACCCGCGGTAAGCTGGATAAATATCGCACTGCCGTGAGCGTGACACATACCGGCGAGATCGCGCCAGGGAGCGAATACCGTACGGCTTCTGTCAATACGGGGGAAGTAGGTAAGATCGCCCAGCTCTATAAGAGACTTATCGATTCCGTATGTAACGGGAATAAGTCCGGTCGTGATAAGACCCACTCCGCCTTTGGCTCTCTCCTCAAAATACTTGAGCATTTTCTCATTCGGACGGCCTGTTTCGTCGCACATACAGATGTTGCCCATGGGAGCCATAACAAGGCGGTTTTTAAGAGTCAGTCTGTTTACGCGGACGGGGGAAAACATGTTGTCATAGGGATAAAGATTGCTCGTCATAGACGGCATTTCATAACCCTTATTCCACCAATCGGCGTAATCGGAAGCTAACTGCGTGAGTTTTTCTTCATAATTCATTTAGCAAAACCTCCAAAAAAATCGCTATTTACTTTTAAAGTATATCATATATTTTACTAATATATCAATAGGTAAATAAAAAAATTTGTTAAAAAATAATCAATCTTATCAAACCGCGATAAACGCTTTGACATTATCGAAATTCATATTTTCCGCATCTTTTTTGTCGATTAAGAAATACAAATATCCGCTGTCCTCGAATTCCAATGTAAAATCCTTTCCCGCGAACGAATCTATGCATAATAGCAGAGAATATCCGTCGGGTACTCCGTAAGTCTCCTCGGTTTCGGGAGCGTCGCCGAACGCCTGATGAAGCGCGGAATTAAACGCGTTTTCATCGTTCGAAAAATCCATCCGAAGCTCCGAAAATCCGACCTCGTTCCCGTCCTCGTCGACAATCTCGCCGGACTGCAAATCGGAATTGCCGGAGTCGGAAAATCTTACGGCAAAATAGCCGTCGGGCTGTAATCCCGCAGATATACGAGGCTCGTCGTCAAACCCGAGCGGAGCGGTCAGACAGCCGAAGAAATAGATAATTCCGCTTTTTTTTAACACCTTTTTGTCAGGGTCGATGTCGTCCGTGCGTATCTGACAGATAAAATCCATGTCGTAGCCGTCCGCGTCCGCCGGCCAGTCGAAATCCTCCGTTATATGAGGCGCGCCCCAGAATTTGCTTACGCCTATTTCACATTCTTTTTCCGTCGTTCCGATATAAACGGCTTCGGATAATTTATTAAAGTTTGGCATAACATTAAACCTTTCCGATTATTTTTTTCCATTCGGCTGTAAGCTCTGCGGTGCTTTTTACCGCGTTGGCGGGACTCGTGGACGGCAGAAGCACAGCCTCGATATTTGTTTTGGGCAGAATATACTTTTTATAAAGCCTGTACGCCGTCGCGCCGTTTGTAAAAACGCGGTCGATACGGCTGTTTTGTATTATAAATCCGATATCGTTTGCTTTGACGTTTTTAATTGACGAATCAGACGAGCCGACTATGTCGCACGAAGCGATAACATCCCATAATGCAACGTTGTGTTCAAGAAGCATTTTCTTCTTTTCGTCAATCGTTTCGGGCTTTTTGCATTCTAAAAGATTCGACATTACATTCCAGAATCTGTTCCTCGGATGAGCGTAGAAAAACATCTCCCCGCGGGATTTTACGGACGGAAAGCTGCCGAGAATAAGAATTTTCGCTTTCTCATTCCAAACCGCGTCAAACGGATGGTCTATTCTCTTATATTCGCCCACGCAGAACACCTCGATTATAACTTACAATAACCCGAAAAACAAAATTAAGATACATAAAAAGCAGCCGTCAAATAAATGACGGCTGCAAAATTTCATCTGTAAATCAGCTGCGAATCATTCGCCGGCTTTTTCAGCCTCTGCCTGTGCGAGAAGGTCGTCAATCGAAACAGCAACGGGCTCGTCGTCCTCTGCAGCAGCCTCTTTAACGTCGGCCGCAGTCTCTTCGGGAGCAAGGAGAGCTCTGACGGAAAGACTTACGTGCTTCTTCTCAAAGTCGATAGCGGTAATCATAACCTTAACGGTATCGCCGATATTGAGCTCGTCCTGGGGCTTGTCGATTCTCCTGTTCGAAATCTGAGAAATGTGGATAAGACCCTGGATGTGAGGAATAATCTGAGCGAACGCACCGAACGTCGTAAGAGAAACAATCTGTACGTCGATAACAGAACCTACGGGATAATCTCTCTTGAGAATCTCCCACGGGCTGTCCTCAATCTTCTTGTAGCCGAGAGAAATCTTCTTGTTCTCGGTATCAAGATTCTTGATATAAACCTCGATAACGTCGCCGGTATTGACAACCTCCGAGGGATGCTTGATTCTGTTCCAGGAAAGCTCGGACTTATGTACAAGACCCTCTACTCCGCCGATATCGACAAACGCGCCGAAATCGGTAAGATTCTTAACGGTACCTGTGTACTTCTGACCGACCTCCGCCTGCGCCCAGAAAGCCTCCTTCTGAGCCTTAAGAGCCTCGCGGGCTACGGAATTTATCGAACCAACAACTCTTCTTCTTCTCTTATCAACGTCGATAACTCTGAACTCAACCTCCTTGTTAAGAAGATCGGCAAGATTATCGCGTCTTGAAAGAAGTGCCTGTGAAGCGGGGATGAATACTCTCGTACCGTCGGAGATGACGATAACGCCCTTTTCAAGTATTTCAACGACAGTGCCTTTAAGAACCTCTTTGGAATCGAGAGCCTCAACGACCTTAGCCCAGTTCTGCTGAGCGTCGTAGCGCTTCTTGGAAAGCATAACGGTGCCTTCCGCGTCGTTTGTTTTCATAATGATGAGATTGAGCTCGTCGCCGACGTTAACGCAGTCGGCAGGATTGCAATTGGGATCCGCACTGAATTCCTCATAAGGAATATAACCTGTCTGCTTTCTTCCTATATCGACCTGAATCTCGGTGGGAGTAACGCGAAGAACGACTCCGACTACCTTCTGATCAGAATTAAGACTCTTAAGCGATTCCTCAAGCGCCTGCTCAAATGACATTTCCGAATCCTCGACTGCCTGTCCTGCGGCAACCTCCGACTCGATGGGGTTTATAATTTCGGACATGGATTTTAGTACCTCCTTTATTATGCAAACGGGTGTGGACGCACCCGCTGTAACGCCGATGTTACGGCAGCCGGTGAAATCGATATTCTTAACTTCTCCGGCAGATTCCACGAGGTAAGTTTTACAATTCGCCTCGCAGACATTTTTAAGCTTCTGCGTGTTGGAGCTTATCTTGCCCCCTATTACAACCATTATATCACTTTGGGCTGACAGATTGCAAGCCTCTTTTTGTCTTTTTGCAGTAGCATTGCATATTGTATCAAATATTTTCGCATTTGTACAGTATTTTTTTACGATTTCGCAAATTTTTTTAAATTCAATGGATGAAAAGGTAGTCTGTGCCACCACAAACATTTCCTTTTCAGGGTTTATTATACCATTTTTTAGCATTTCAAGCAATTCTTCCGCACTTGAAAACGTAAAACTCTCCCCGTGAGCATAGCTTCTGAATCCCATAACCTCGGGATGAAAGCCGTCTCCGGCGATTAAAAGAGGGCGTTCGGGCGTCGAATTTTCATTTACGATATTTTGAATTTTCTTAACGAACGGACACGTCTGGTCGGAAAAATCGCGGTTTAATTTAAGAATTCTTTCATAAACAGTTTTAGTAACGCCGTGAGTTCTGACGACAAGCTCATATCCGTCGGGAAGCTGCTCGGGCTCGTCGATTATGAGAGCACCCCTGCTTTCGAGCTGTTTTATAAACGCGGGATTGTGAATAAGAGGTCCCAGCGTCGCAACCTTTTTTCCTTCGTTTAATAAATTTTCGACGGCGGTCACGGCTCTGTTGACTCCGAAGCAGAATCCCGCCGATTCGGCTACCTTTATATTAACCATTTTATATTTTCACCTTTTTATATACGAAACGATTTTATCGACGGCTTCTTCTATCGTCATATTTGACGAATCGATAAGCACCGCGCCGTCCGCCTGCTTCAGGGGTGCGGTTTTACGGTGCGAGTCGTTGTAGTCACGCTCCTTAATTTCAGAGAGAACAGTCTCGTAATCGGCGGGGATGCCTTTTTCTTTAAGCTCCTTACAGCGTCTGTCGGCTCTGATTTCGGCGGAAGCGGTGAAAAAGAATTTATACTGTGCGTCGGGCAGAATTACCGTTCCAATGTCTCTGCCGTCCATGAGACAGTTGTTTCTTTTCGCGATATCGCGCTGAAGAGAAAGCAAAAACTCCCTGACCTCGGGAATAGCGGAAACGTCGGATGCCGCCATGGACGATGCGGGCAGTCTTATCTCCTCGCTTACATCCTCGCCGTTTAAAAATACGTGCTGACTTCCGTCGACGAATCCGAGTGAAACATCAATATCGGCAAGCGTCGCCTTTACTTTCTCCGCGTCCTTCGGGTCGATACCCTTTCTCAAAGCGTTAACGCCCACCGTTCTGTACAGTGCGCCCGTGTCGACGTAAATAAATCCGAGTTTCTTAGCCGCCGCCTTGGCAGCCGTGCTTTTGCCCGCGCCTGCGGGACCGTCTATCGCAATATTTATCATTATAAAATCTCCTAAAATATATTATTTAAAATCAAATATCAAACACTTCTGCCCGCAAGCACGCCCGTGGAAAAAGCTATCTGTAAATTAAATCCGCCCGTGTATGCGTCAACGTCGATAACCTCGCCTGCAAAGAATAAATTATCGATAATTTTGGAACGCATGGTTTTAGGGTCGATATCCCGCACGTCGACTCCGCCCGAGGTCACGATAGCCTCGTCGATGGGTCTGAAGCCTTTTACCGTGACCGGCAGGGCTTTCAGAACACTTACAAGCTCATGACGCGTTTCGCGCGTTATCTGATTCGTCCTCAAATCCGACGGAATACCGCATATATCTATTATAACGGGTATTAATTTTCTCGGCAGCAGATTCGACAGCGCGTTAACAGCCGCCTTATTCGAAAACTCCGAAAAATCACGCTGAATCCGCCTGTCGAGTTTGTCAAAATCGAGCGCGGGCTTTAAGTCTATATTAATAGTATAACGCCCGGGATTACCGTCCTTAATATGCGAACTTGAACTTAAAATGACGGGACCCGAAACTCCGAAATGAGTAAACAGCATCTCGCCGAAATCGCGGTAAACCTCCGTAAATTTCTCGTTATCATAGACGGAAATCTCTATATTTTTAAGCGAAAGCCCCTGAAGAGACTTGCACCAATCCTCCTCGCATTCGAGAGGGACAAGAGAGGGCTTTACGGCGGTTATCCTGTGTCCCGTTTTCGAAGCGAGCATATATCCGTCGCCCGTCGAACCCGTAAGAGGATATGACTTTCCGCCCGTCGCGATTATAAACGAGGAGGCAAAGTATTCGTTTTTATCCTCGTCGGCCGCGCTTATAATTTCGCCGTTTTCGACTTTCAAATCGACGATTCTCCCGTGCTCAACCTTAACGCCGTTCTGATTTATATATTTTCTCAGTGCGTCAACTATATCGGAGGCTTTGTCAGACTCCGGAAAAACCCTGTTTCCGCGCTCCGTTTTTAAGCTCACGCCGAGCGATTCAAAAAGCTCCATAGTGTCCTCGGGCATGAAACGCGAGAACGCGCCGTACAGAAATCTGCCGTTTGTCGGCACGTTTTCTATCAATTCGTTGAGCATATAACAGGCATTGGTAACGTTGCACCTGCCCTTGCCCGTTATCATCAGCTTCCTGCCGATTTTTTCGTTTCGTTCTATGAGCAGAACGCTTTTGCCCCGTCTGCCCGCTTCGGCGGCGGCGATAAGCCCCGCGGGACCTCCGCCTATTACCGCGACGTCATATTTCATATATTTTTTATTCTCCCGTTTTTATTTAACGACCTGCACGCTCTCGCTGTAAACGTACGGAAGCGGGTCTACTCTCGTTCCGTTTATCCATACCTCGAAATGAAGATGATATCCGGTCGAGTTACCCGTCGTTCCGATTGACGACAGCTGTTGTCCCGCGGCGACGTAATCGCCGACGGATACTTTAAACGAATTATCAAGCGCGTGCGCGTAAAGAGTCATGATTCCGTTTCCGTGGTCTATCTTGACATAGTTGCCCCAGCTGTAGTGATACTGCGCGGTAACGACGTAGCCCGCCGCCGCGGCAACAATAGGTCTGCCCCTGCAGGAACCGCCGTCGCTGGAAATTATATCAATGCCCGCGTGAAGCCGTCCGCTTCTGTAGCCGTAGCCCGAGCTTAATCTGAAGCAGTTCTGCGGAGCCGGCCAGAGGAACACTCCGCCGAAGCTCTTTGTATATTTCAATACGGACGGAATCCTCGTGCCTATCGCTACTCTCTTTGCAACCGCTTCCCTGACGGTAAATCTCGAAATTTCGTCCTTTCCCGTCTCCTCGCCGTCCTCGTCGTACGATATCATTTCCGTAACCTGATCCACGCCCTGAGAACCGTCTTTTAAAACGAGCGAGCTGCCGTTATAAAGAGATGTCGAATTTATGTTCACCGTTTCGTACGGAACTGAAACCGTATACACGTTAACCCTTTTCGCAGTAAACGTTACGGGGCTCTCTCCCCTTTTTACAACAAGAACCTCTCCCTCGGACGGTTCTTTCTCTTTATCGGCAGAAGGATTCAGCTTCATAAGCTTTTCGAGACTGATTCCCGACTTTGCCGCCGCATTTTCGTATGTGTCGTCCTTTGAACACGTATAAGTTTTTTCGTCCGTCACGGGCGTCATAAGATATTCATAAAGCTCGTCCGCCGTCATTTTTATACTGTCGGAATCGGGATACAGTCCGTATTCGAAAACAATATCCTCATTAAATGAATATGTATACCCGGGATTTTTCTGATTCTTATTATTTAATATTCTGTCAAATACGCCCTTTGCTTCGTTCTGCGACGGGGAAACGCATATAAATTTACCGTCAATAAACACTCCGCATCCTGCCGAGGCTTCGGACGGCGACGCCTTTAAAAGCGCTGAATAAATTACGGATTCATTACTGAGGTACGTCACAGGGACAACTGCGACTTTATACTCGCCGACTCCCGCTTTTTCGCCCGCGTACGACATACGCTCGTCCGCACGCGCCTTTGCAGAAAGATATACGCTCTCGTCTGTTATGTACCCTGCGGTCTCGCCGTTTACCGTGATTTTTAATGCAAAGCACAGCATGTCGGCGTTAAGCAGTGCCGTAAGCATGGCAATGATAACAATTGCGACGACGGCACAGTTGCCGACATAGCGAAGCAAAGCCCCGTGCTTTTTCTTAAGCGCGGTAAAACAGTCCGAATAGCTTATGCTCTCGCCTGCCTTACGGCGTTTTTTTACGCTTTTCATTTCGGAGAACAGACGTGAAATATCTGTTATACCCGCCTTTATTTTTCTTATAATATACATTGCGACCGATTTGAGCACGCCGTATATCATTATAAATACCTTTTTAACCGAGCGGAAAACCGTACGTTTAAAGAAACCGCCCGTCTTTTTGAGAGCGGAAATAAACATGCTTCCTATAAGGCATATAAAATATGTAAACGAATCGTCTCTCATATACAAGACGCCTTTCCGTGTAAAATCTGCAATTCAAAGCTATTATACAGCATAATTAAAAAAAACTCAACCGATAATTATTTACTCTTTATACATTATAAAATAATATTACAAAATTTCGAAAATAACGCTTGCAATATATGATTATATATGCTATAATACGTACGGTAAACAGTTAGGATTTGACTTTTGAGTGGGGCGACCCGCTCTTTTGTTTTGTTTAAGGAGGATTTGATTTGTCCGCAAAGAAAAACACGGTTTCCGTCATTTGGGATATCGCCGCCCCGATAGCGGAAAATCTCGGACTGATACTTTGGGACGTCCGCTTTCAGAAAGAGGGCGCGAACTGGTACTTAAGAATTTTTATCGACAAGGACGGCGGAGTGTGCATGGACGACTGCGTAAATATGTCGCATGCGCTCGACGAGCCGCTCGATACTCTCGACCCGATAGAGCAGAGCTATTCTCTCCAGGTCTCGTCTCCCGGAATTGAGCGCGACCTTATCAGAGACGAGCATTTTATCCGCTATATCGGCTCGGATATAAAACTCAGGCTCCCCCGCGCCGTCGACGGCAGACGCGAATTTTCCGGCGTTCTCGAAAAATACGCGGACGGAAAAATAACTTTAAAATACGACGGCGAAAATACTTTAACCGTTGATAAAAAAGAAACCTCGTGGGTTCGCCTCGACGACTTCGAGGGCTTCGACTGATAAATACGACTTACCGAAAGGACTGACAGGAAAAATGAATAAAGAATTTTTCGACGCGGTCAACGCTCTTACAAAAGAGAAGAATATTTCCGCCGCGCATCTCTACGAAAAAATAGCGAACGCAATCGTTGTTGCAGCCCGTCATAACTACGACACAAAAGAGGGCATCTACTGCGACATCGACCCCGTAAAACAGACGGTTGACCTTTACATGAGAAAAAATGTCGTCGAGGAGCTTGACAACTGGGACACCGAGCTTACCGTCGAGGAGGCGCAGGAGTACAAACCCGGCGCGGTTGCCGGCGACGTTATTATCATTCCTCTCGAAATAAACGACTTCGGCAGAATCGCCGCACAGACTGTTAAGCACGTTATCCGTCAGGGTATAAGAGAAATTGAGCACGGACAGGTACTCGAGGAGTTCCAGAGCAAGAATCAGGAGCTTGTAACCGCAAAGGTAACCGGCACCGACCCGAAAACCGGAAGCGTTACGCTCGAAATAGGCAAGGCCGAAGCTCTTCTTCCCAAGAACGAGCAGATTCCGGGCGAAACGTTCGAACCGGGCGATTTATGCAAGGTCTACATCGTAGACGTTAAGGATACGGAAAAAGGCCCCAAGGCAATGATATCAAGAACGCATCCCGGACTTGTAAAAAGACTGTTTGAATCCGAAGTTCCCGAAATTTACGACGGCATCATTGAAATCAAATCCGTTTCGAGAGAAGCGGGCTCGAGAACCAAAATAGCCGTTTACTCAAAGGATCCCGACATAGACCCCGTAGGCGCGTGCATAGGTCCGCGCGGCGCAAGAGTCAATAATATAGTAAGCATGCTCGGCGGAGAAAAGATAGATATTGTAAAATATTCGGAGGATCCCGCCGAATTCGTCGGAGCGGCTCTCGCTCCCGCAAAGATTCTCGCCGTCGACATTTTAAGCGAATCGGGCAAATCATGCCAGGTCACGGTTCCCGACACACAGCTTTCGCTCGCGATAGGCAACAAGGGTCAGAACGCAAGACTTGCCGCAAAGCTCACCGGCTGGAAAATCGACATAAAGCCCGAAAGCGGTTTCTATAAACCCATTTCACTTTAATTAAATCATCGGGGAGGTAAACAAATGCAGCAGAAAAAGATTCCCATGCGCAAATGCATCGGCTGTAACGAAATGAAGCCGAAAAAAGAGCTTATACGTATCGTACGCTCGCCGGAGGGCGAATTCGATCTTGACGTTACGGGCAAGAAGTCGGGCAGGGGCGCGTATATATGCAAAAATCCGGAGTGTTTTGCTCTCGTAAAAAAAGGCAAAAAGCTCAACCGCTCGTTTGAAACCTCGGTACCCGACGAAATTTACGATAAACTTGAATCGGAGTTGAACGGAATTTGACAGACCCGTTTTTATCTTTTTTAGGTCTGTGCCGAAGAGCGAACGCTCTTAAAATCGGGCACGACGCAGTCAAGGACGCCGTAAGAAGTTCAAAAGCCAAGCTTGTTCTTTTTTCGTCCGACGCGTCTCAGAGACTCGAAAAGGAAATCAGAAATTTATCTAATACAGTAAACGTCGTCAGAACCGACCGTTCATCAGACGATATCGGCGCGAACATCGGAAAGAGAGCCGCAGTTCTCGCCGTAACGGACGAAAACCTTGCGTCCGCGGTTATCAAAAAATATGAGGAGGGCATGAAACATGGCAATTAACCCCGTAAAGTATAAAGTTTGCGATGTAGCAAAAGATTTTAACATAAAGAGTAACGAGATTATCGATACTCTCAATCCTATTTCCGAAAAACCGAAAAAGGCGCAGACCGCGCTCACGAACGACGAGCTTGATATTATATTCGAAAAAATAACGAACGACAATCAGGTCGAAAGCTTTGACGAATATTTCAAGGTAACGGCGCAGGCTCCCGCCTCCGTAAAGAAAGAAAAGACGACGGATGCTGCTCTGTCAGAGGAAAAGACCGAGGGCAAAAAGGACGAGAAGAAGTCCGCCGACAAGAAAGCGGACGATAAAAAGTCAAAGCCGCAGCCGCAGAACGCGGAAAAATCAAAGCCGTTTGAGAAACGCGCAGACAAGCATAAGACCGACAAGCCCATGCAGTCGAGAACAAAAGGCGACGTAAGAACCGTCGACACCAGAAGCAGCAACGTGGAGCTTGACAAGTACAACGAGAAATACGAAAACATCGCTCCCGAGTCGGCTCGTCTTAAGGACAATCAGACATCAAAGAAGCAGAAGATAAATCAGAAGTCAAAGCAGTACAGAAAGCAGGGCATGCGTTCGGGCAGGAAAGAGACCGAGGCTGAGCGTCTTGCGCGTATTGCCGAGGAGAGAGCGAAGAAGCATATTACTATTCAGGTTCCCGACGAAATCACGGTCGGCGACCTCGCTCTTAAATTAAAGGTCACGGCTTCCGAGGTTATCAAAAAGCTTTTCGCTTACGGCATCATGGCGTCAATTAACGAGGTTATCGATTACGACACGGCGGAGATCGTAGCAACCGAGCTCGGCGCAAAGGTTGAAAAAGAGGTTGTTGTCACCATCGAGGAAAAGATTATCGACGACTCCGTCGACGCTGACGAAAACCTTGAGCCGAGAAGCCCGGTCGTATGCGTTATGGGACACGTCGACCACGGCAAAACCTCGATTCTCGACGCAATTAGACACACCGACGTTACGGCAACCGAGGCGGGCGGAATAACCCAGCATATCGGCGCATACAGAGTAACCGTAAACGGTTCGCCCATCACGTTCCTCGACACCCCCGGACACGAGGCGTTCACTTCAATGAGAGCAAGAGGCGCAATGGCTACGGATATCGCTGTTCTCGTTGTCGCTGCGGACGATGGTATCATGCCCCAGACTATCGAGGCTATTCACCATGCGAAGGCCGCCGGAGTTTCCGTTATCGTCGCTATCAATAAAATGGATAAGCCCGGCGTTACCACGGACAGGATTCTCCAGCAGTTGACCGAGTACGAGCTCGTTCCCGAGGAATGGGGCGGAGATACTATCTGCGTTCCCGTCTCCGCAAAAACGCACATGGGAATAGACAAGCTTCTTGAAGCCATACTTCTCGTAGCAGAGATGAAGGAGCTAAGAGCAAACCCGAACAGAGCAGCAAAGGGTATCGTTATCGAGGCAAGACTCGACAAGGGCAGAGGTCCTATCGCGACGCTTCTCGTTCAGAACGGTACGCTTCACTCGGGCGATATTATCGTCGCAGGTACCGCTGTCGGCAGAGTCAGAGTTATGACCGATTATAAGGGCAAAAAGGTCAAGGAAGCGGGCCCCTCCGTTCCCGTCGAGATTGCGGGACTTGCCGAGGCTCCCCAGGCAGGCGATATATTCGACGCGGTTTCCGACGAAAAGCTTGCAAGAGAGCTTGTCGAGCAGAGAAAGCAGTCGGCAAAGGAAGCTCAGTTCAACGCAGTTCAGAGAGTTACGCTTGATAATCTGTTCTCGACTATCGAGGCGGGCGAGCTCAAGACTCTTAATATAATTGTAAAAGCAGACGTTCAGGGCTCGGTAGAGGCTGTTAAGCAGAGTCTTGAAAAGCTTTCAAACAACGAGGTAAAGGTAAGTGTTATCCACGGCGGAGTCGGCGCAATCAACGAATCCGACGTTATGCTCGCGCAGGCTTCCGACGCAATTATCGTCGGCTTCCATGTCCGTCCCGACCCCGTTGCACAGGCAAACGCAGAGAGAGATCACATTGAAATGCGTATGTACAGAGTCATCTACGACTGTATAGAGGACGTTGAATCGGCAATTAAGGGTATGCTTGCTCCCAAGTTCAGAGATGTTGACCTCGGACGAATCGAAGTCAGAAGCGTATTCAAGCTTTCGAGCGTCGGAACCATTGCAGGCGGTTACGTTCTCTCCGGCAAGGTTTCGAGAAACGCGAAAATCAGAGTCGTACGCGACGGTATAGTTGTCGCTGAGGACGAAATAGCTTCGCTCAAGAGATTCAAGGACGACGTTAAGGAGGTTGCTTCGGGCTACGAATGCGGTATCGGACTTAACAAGTTCAACGATATCAAGGAGGGCGACATCCTCGAGGCTTATATCATTGAGGAATATAAGGATAAATAATTTTAATCTGTAAAAGGATGTATAAATATGTCGCTTTATAAAAACGACCGCACCGCCGAGGATATCAAACGCGAGATCACGGCGGTCATAAGAGAACTCAAGGATCCGAGAGTCGCGGGCAAAATGCTCACGGTTGTCAGAGTCGAGCTTGCAAACGACCTCTCGTTCGGAAAGGTTTATATAAGCGCGTTCGACTCGATAGAAACCGCAAGGGAAGCCGTTAAGGGACTTGACCGCGCTCAGGGACTCATCCGCCGTGAAATATGCTCGAGACTTCATTTAAGAAAGTCTCCCGAGCTTAAATTTATAGCGGACGACTCGGTCAGAGAGGGTATCGAGCTTTTCAGAAGGTACGATATGGCTAAAAAGGATGTTAAGCATGAAGATAACGATTGACGCCGTATCGGATTTATTAAAAAGCATGGACGACGTGCTCATACTTGCCCATGAAAATCCCGACGGGGACGCCGTGGGCAGTGCGTGCGCGCTTTGCAGAGCGATGTTAAAGCTCGGAAAGAACGCTAAGGTTTCAATCGAACGCGTTTCGAATAAACTTTCATATCTTCTCACAGACGTTCCGACAGGCGATTTTGATTATAAATACGTCGTCGCAGTCGACACCGCGGACAATAATATTCTCGGAGTTTCGGGTACGTCCGTTACAAAGAATTCGAAAATAGACCTCTGCATAGACCACCATTTTTCAAACGTTCTCTACGCCGAAAAAACATATCTTGATGAAAAGGCGGCGGGAGCGTGCGAGGCAATTTTCGACATTTTAAAATATATGGATATCGAAATCGACAGGGATATCGCGGAGTGCTTATACGTCGGAATTTCGACCGACACCGGCTGTTTCAGATTCGGCAACACAACGTCGAAAACGCTCAGAACCGCGGCGGAGCTTATCGACCTCGGGGTAAATAATGCGGACGTTAACAGACTCCAGTTCGAAACGAAGTCTAAAGAGTATGCTAAACTCGAACAAATGGCAATATCGTCCATGAACACATATTTTTCGGGCAAGTGCGCCGTACTGCCGATTACTTACGATATGTTCATAAAAAGCGGAGCCGACGATTCGGACACCTCCGCGCTCGCCTCTCTCCCCCGTCAGATCGAGGGCGTTTTAATAGGCGTTACCATGAAAGAAAAGGTAAAGGGTATGTTCAGAATCTCCGTCAGAACGAATCCCCCTGCGGACGCTTCGGCCGTTGCGGGCATGCTCGGCGGCGGAGGACACAGGCTCGCGGCAGGCTGTTCGTTTGAGGGCAGCTTAAACGACGCGCTGAAAGCCGTATTGAAATGCGCCGAAAGCGAGCTTAAAGAAATCGGAGAGCTATGAACGGATTTATAATTATTGACAAGGAGAAGGACTTGACATCTTTTAAAGCCAATGCCGTCGTAAGAGGCATTTTAGGCATAAAGAAAACAGGTCACACAGGCACGCTCGACCCAATGGCTACGGGCGTTCTTCCCGTCGCACTCGGCGGTTCGGCGAGATTTATAGAGCTTCTCCCCTGTCATGAAAAATCGTACACGGCTTCGTTCAGGCTCGGCGAGACAACGGACACGCTCGACATCACGGGCAAAACGCTGACAACGTGCGACATAATTCCCGACAAAGACGAAGTTATAAATATATTTAATTATTTTAAGGGCGAAATTGAACAGCTCCCCCCGATGTATTCGGCAATCAAGAAAAACGGCGTTCGGCTTTATGAACTCGCTCGTCAGGGCGTCGAAATCGAACGCGAAAAACGAATTGTTACAATAAAAAAACTCGAATTTATTTCATTTAAAAACGGCGTTTACACAATCGACGTCGACTGCTCGGAGGGTACGTACATACGCTCTCTTATCTCCGATATTGGCGAAAGGCTCGGCTGCGGTGCGGTCATGACCGATTTAAGACGTACGTTTTCAAACGGATTTTCAATAGATAACGCGCATACTCTCGACGAATTAAGACAGGCAAAGCAGTCGGGAAATTTAAACGATTTTATAATTCCGACGGACAAGGCTCTTGATTACTACGACAGCGTTACGGTAAGCGAAGCGCAGGCAAAACGCTTTTCAAACGGCGGTGAGCTTGACGTTGAAAGATTAAAAAAAGAACTCTCCCCCGCGCTGTACAGGGTTTACTCGCCGGAGCATAAATTTTTAGGACTCGGCGAAAAACGCACGGACGAGCCGTTTTTGAGAATTAAAAGACTGTTGGTCGGCGATTGATTCATTCTTCATAAAGGAACACAGGCGATGTTTGAAAGGATTTTCGATAAAAAAACATCCGTCGCGCTCGGAAGCTTCGACGGACTGCACATAGGACACAGAGCGGTCGTAATGAACGCCGCGGGAGAAGCAGACCGCGGACTCGTTCCGGTCGTTCTTCTTTTTGACGAGCATCCGCTGTCGGCTATCAAAAACGCTCCGCCCGAAGCGATAACGACGAAAGAAGAGCTTGAAAACGAAATAAAAGCGTTGAACGCCGTTCCCGTGACAGTTTCGTTTAAAAGCATAATGAACATGACCCCGGAAGAATTCGTCGACACAATACTCGTCGGCATGCTTAACGCAGGCGCGGTATCGTGCGGATTCAATTTCAGATTCGGCAGGAATTCGTCGGGCAATCCGGAAATTCTGAAAAAGCTGTGCGATGACAGAAGCATTAAGCTTATAATAACGGACGAGGTCGATTATCTCGGCGAACCCGTCAGCTCGACGAGAATCAGAAAAGCCATAGCCGACGGAGACATGATATCGGCAAGAAACATGCTCGGACACAATTTTTACTATGTTTTTACTGTCGAATCGGGCGACAGAATAGGCAGAACGCTCGGATTTCCGACGATAAATCAGTTTTTCCCCGACAATTTCGCAATTCCCAAATTCGGAGTATACGCCTCGACGGCTTATGTCGAGAACAAACCCTACCCCGCGGTCACGGACATCGGAATCCGCCCGACTCTCGAGCACAAAAAACCGAGAAGCGAAACAAATATAATCGGCTTCAGCGGTGATTTGTATTATAAAAAAATAAAAATCGAACTGCTTAAATTCATCCGCCCCGAAATCAGATTTTCATCCCTTGACGAATTAAAAATTCAAATAGCGAAAGACAGCCATACGGCGGAAGAAATTTACGAAAAGGCAAGAAAATGAAGATTATTTTAGCCTCGGGTTCACCGAGAAGAAAAGAGCTTTTAAATAATATAGGCATAAAATTCGACGTTATCCCCTCGAATGCGGACGAGACGCTCCCCGCCTCGCTCACTCCCGCGCAGGCTGTCGAGTATTTATCGAAAACAAAAGCGCACGACGTTTTTGTCCGTCATCCGGACTGTGCGGTTATCGGTTCTGACACGGTTGTGGCATGCGACGGAAAAATCCTCGGCAAACCGAAAAATGAAACCGACGCTTTTAATATGCTGAAAATGCTTTCGGGCAAAACGCACAGCGTTTTTACTGGCGTTACGATAATGACCGAGGACGAAACGGTATCGTTTTATGAGGAAACAAAAGTTACATTCTACGAACTGACGGATGACGAAATTAATTCTTATATCAAAACCGGCGAACCCATGGACAAGGCAGGCGCGTACGGCATACAGGGAAAGGGATGCGTCCTCGTAAAAAAAATCGACGGTGACTATTTCAACGTCGTAGGCTTACCCGCCGCAAGAACATACAGAGAATTAAAATACAAAAATATAATTTAATATCATATAACAACCGGCTCGGATATGCACACCCGAGCCGGTTTTATTACTTTAATCTTGATTCGTTTTATCGGAAAGTCCGAGAATATAATCGGCGGAAACGTTATAGAACTTACACAGCGCGATAAGACTTTCAATCGGCAGACTGCGCTTTTTGTTTTCGTACATACCGTATGCCTGTTTCGTAATTTTCAAAACATCGGCGACATCCTCCTGTTTTAAATCATGATCCACGCGTAAATCATATAATCGTTTCGTATAATCCATAACAGCAATCCTCCTGTTATGATTATAAACAAAATGTTTACCTCGACTCTTGACAGTAAACAAATTGTTTGCTATAATTTGAGTAAACATTTTGTTTACTGTCAAAAAAAACAAAAATTTGATAAAAGAGAGAGGGTGTTTTTATGAGTAAGGGTATTACATTTGGGGACAGCAAAAGAGATAGGGACTTAATCAAAAGAATCACGGATTACCAAGAAAAATCCGGCATTTCCACATTCGTCGAAGCTGTCAGAAAACTATGCGACGACGCACTGCAATTGAAAAAAATATCAAAATGACAGGAGAAATCATCATGAAAAAAACACTGAGCGTCATTTTAAGCATTTGTATTTTTATTTCATTGTTTTCCTTTACGGGATGTACAAGCAAAAAATCAAAATACATTCAAGCAAAACAAAAATTAGGAATGATAGACGAAAACGGAAAAGAAGTAAGAGATTCCGTTGCAGGAGAACTTGAAGAAATCTCAGAAGCAATAAACATTCTGAATGATTTGGGTGATTACGAGGACAGTGTCGAACTTGAATCGAAAGCCTCCGACTACTATTACGGAGATCTTGCGTATAAAGCTCTTAATGATTATGATTTTGATAAAGCCGAAGAATATTTCAAAAAGACAAAAGTAAATTTGCCTGATCGTTTCTTGATGGTAATACCTAATTTGAAAAAAGTTGTCGGCACATGGAAAGGAACGTATGGCAGTGGCAATACAGTCACTGTAACAATCTCCGGACCATTCGTTCCTGTTATACCTGAATATACAAACTGTGACTGGGGTATAAGCGTTAATGTAACTATTGTGGTTTCAAAATCCGGTACTTATCCATCGCAATACTTTAGTATTGTACAAAAAAGTGCATACTATTATTTAAACGATACAGACAAATTAAGCTATAAACTCCGAGTAAAAAATGACAACTACGGAGAGTTTGCGCTTTCATACAACAATAGATATGGGTATGGAAAATCAGAAATATCATTATTTCCTTCACCAGAAAAAGAAAGAGAATTATGCCTGTTCGAAGATATATGCGACAACAATTTCTCCACAGTTTATGCTACAGGTTTTTTAGATTTGAAAAAACTATCATAAGAACCGACCTCGGAGCAAACAGCTCCGAGGTCAATTTTATCTCATTAAATTTAAATTAGAGTCTGTCGATATCCTTCTGGTCGAGGAGGGCGAAGCCCTTATCTTTAAGAATCTTCTCCGCCTCGGGGACATGGTCGACTCTCAACACGGTATACGCGCCGATCTCCTTAGAAGCGGTAAACGCATACGCATATTCGATATTAATACCGTTTTTACCGAGGGACTCAACTACCTTGCAAAGCGCACCCGCCGTATCGCCCATCTCAACGGCGATAACGTCGGTATCCGCTACGATAGTGTCCTCGCCGAACGCCTCTTTCGCTTTCGCGTTATCGGAAACGATAAGTCTCAAAACGCCGAAATCCTTGGTGTCGGCAACGCTCATGGCGCGCATGTTTATACCGGCGTCGGACATCTTCTTAAAGATATCGTATAACATACCGGGTTTGTTTTCAACAAATACGGATAACTGCTTGATTGCCATAGGTGTGACCTCCTTATCAGTCGTGAAGCTTACGTTTATCTATAACTCTGACGGCCTTGCCCTCGCTTCTCGTTACGGACTTGGGAGCAACAAGGTGCATCTTGGGTCCTATTCCGAGCATCGTACGCATAGCCGCGGCAAGAGTTCTTTCTCTCTCCTGCGTTTCGCCGACCTTATCGGAGAACTGCTCGGGAGTCAGTTCTACATAAATGTCAAGCGTATCGCTGTTGTCCGCTCTGTCGACGACTATCTGATAGTTGGGCGAATATCCCTCGTTAAGAAGAACGGTCTCTATCTGGCTCGGGAATACATTAACGCCTCTGATAATAAGCATATCGTCGCTTCTGCCCATAGGCTTGCACATTTTAACGTGCGTTCTTCCGCAGGAGCATTTTTTACGTGAGAGCACGCATATATCTCTCGTTCTGTAACGAAGCAGCGGAAATGCCTCCTTATCAAGAGAGGTAAATACAAGCTCGCCCTTTTCGCCGTCGGGGAGAACCTCGCCCGTTTCGGGGTCGATAATCTCCGCATAGAAATGATCCTCGTTTATATGCATACCCGTCTGCTCCGAGCACTCGAACGCAACGCCCGGACCGCTCGTTTCGGTCAGTCCGTAGATATCGTACGCCTTGATACCGAGACTCTTTTCTATCTCGTGTCTCATTTCCTCCGTCCAGGGCTCCGCGCCGAATATACCCGCCTTTAGCTTATTATCCTCGGGCTTATAGCCCTTTTCGGCAAGCGTTTCGCCGATATACGCGGCGTATGAGGGAGTACAGCATATAATAGTTGAATTAAGATCCATCATGAACTGAATCTGTCTGTCGGTATTACCCGACGACATAGGGAGAGTAAGACAGCCTACCTTATGAGAACCGCCGTTAAGACCTGCGCCGCCTGTAAAAAGACCGAATCCGTAGCAGACCTGACATACGTCCTCATTCGTTCCGCCCGCGGCGACAATCGCCCTCGCGCAGCAGTCCTCCCAAAGGTCGATATCATGCTGTGTATAGAACGCAACTACTCTCTTTCCCGTAGTTCCCGACGTCGAATGAATTCTTACGCAGTCTTTTAAATCCGTTCCGAGCAGACCGTAGGGGTACGCGTCGCGCAGATCGGCTTTTGAAATAAACGGCAGTTTTTTAATGTCGTCTACGCCCTTGATATCGTCGGGAGTAACGCCCTTTGCGTCCATAAGATCTCTGTAGTATTTAACGTTTTCATAAACACGGCGAACCTGCTTGACAATTTTCTCGTTCTGAATTTCGAGAATTTTCTCGCGGGACGCCGTTTCAATTTCCGGCTGAAAATACCTTTCCATTTTTCAATCTCCTTCTCGTTCAACATACAAAATTGAACCGATGTATAAATTATATCACGCAGTATTTCAAAACTCAATAGTATTATGTATTTTAGCATAATAAAATACAACATCCTGCACTGTTCATCTTTTTTCGAGTATCGCTTTCAGAGTCGGTTCGATTCCCCTCGCCATGAGATAAAATCCGAAGTCATTCGGGTGTGTGTCGTCGGTCGTACAGTACGGACGAAGCTTTTCGGGGATGAACGTTTCACTGTCAAGAAAATATACGTTTTTATCCCCGTTTTTCACTGCGTTTTCATACGTTTTTCTGACAACAGAACGTCTCTCGTCATAGTCTGACCTGTTTTCGAACAACGGTCTGTTGAGCATTATAACGGGCAAATCGGGCTGAGAGAGTCTTATTATCTTAAAAAACGGCTCATGACGTTCACGCAGCTCGTCAAGCTCTGAATTGTGGTCGTAATCCATTATGAACGCGCTCATTTTAAGTCTTGCCAAAATCCGAGCCATCTCGGGTTCACCGTGAGCCGAACCCGAAAATCCCATGTCGCATATATCGCAGTCGAGCCATGAACTTAAAAGCGCGGGATATGAATTCGTCGTCTTGTCACAATGCCCCATTTCGGTTATCGATGAGCCGTACAGAACTACTCTGTCGTATTTATACGGAGTCGGAGCTTCTACGACGGCGTTATCGTCGACGGATACGGATATATTCTTTACAATCTCGTTTCTCGGAAACCATATCAGAATGTCCTGCATTTCGCCCGAAAGCTCGAAATCCCTTGACGCGTTTTTCGTCTCGTAATCGCACGGAACGACACGTCCGACAAATTTCGGATTCGTATGCGTTCCGCTCTGAATTATCAACGACTGACACGCATAGCGCGACATACCGACATCCGGAGACAGCGTTTCCAATTCAAGACTGACGGTTAGTTTTTTCGAATCCGTTCTGAACGCGACTCTCGCCCCCGCGCACCGCTTGCCGAGGAAATCAAGATTAGGCAGTTGTTTTATCATATCGTCGTCAAGTCTTTCGAGTTTTCCGTTTTCTTCATAAAACGGCAGTCCGAAAACCTTTAAAGGACTGTCCGAGTAATCAAATGTTTTCATAATTAATAATCCACTTCCCGTTTTTTCCGTTTTCTCTGTCAATCAAGTTTTTTTCACACATTAAGACCGTTCTTCTTTTAACGGCTCTGCACGAAATATTCGGTTTATAATCAAATTCTTTTTGAATTATCAATAGGTCAACTCCTGTAAGCCTGTTTCTTAAATTTAAATCTGTTTTATGATTTTATCATTATACGCTTCTTTTGTCAATGAAACCGACCCCCGTGCCGTCAGAGTATAAATTCCGACTTTTCAGAGGTCGTTTTCTGAAAATATTAATATTAATTCACTGTTTGTTTTTAAGAATAAATTCGCCGTTTAAACCGCCTGTATATTCGCCGTCTTTTACTACGGCTTTACCGTTTATATATACGGCGTGAATTCCGCCCGGAGCCGCGTCCGGAACCGACTCGTTAACGCTTAATTTATCGGGGTCGACAACGCTTATATCCGCCTTGTATCCTTCTTTTAAATATCCGCGGTTTTTTATACCGAATCTGTCCGCCGTCGCTCCCGTCATCTTATGTACTATATTTTGAGTCGGAATATTCCACCGTCTGCCCAAAAGGAAGAACTGTGGGAACGTCTGGAACGCGGCAATATTCTGTCTGCCCTTTTCCTCTATCCACGCGTCGGTCATAAAGACGGACATATCGTCCTCCATAAGAGCGTGAACTATATCATCGTTATAATATTTATCAAGATAAATTCTGCCCGCTCTGTCCGAAAGCCCGACGAGCTTTAAATACATATCGAGAGGCTTTACACCCTCCTCATTCGCAAGCTGAATAATCGTCTTGCCCTCATACTCGGGATGTTCGTCGTTTATGTACGCGACGGTCATATCCTCCCAGTCAATGCCGAGAACCTTTCTGTACATCAGAATCGTAAGATTGAGTTTAAAACGGTTTAATTTCGACTGTGCTTCCTTTTTTGAAAGCTTTGCGTACCATTCGGGAAATACGACGGTTATTACCGACGCTCCGTAATGGAATGCGTAATTGTCAAACGCAATCGGCTTGCCCTGCTTTTTAAGGGTATGAAAAACGTTAAGCATATTATCAAGCTTTTTCCATGAATTCTTACCCGTAAAAATAAGGTGACTGTACTCGGTTCTGCATCCCGTCTGCTCCATAATATCGACAATCTCATCAAGAGCGAGCTCGAGATGCGATTTTTTCGTAATAAGCGGATAATCCGCGCTTACCGCGGAGCATGCGCGTGCGTGTACGGTAAGAATACCGTCATATTTTGCAATTTCCCTTGCGAAAGCATAAATTTCATCCTTTGAAGCATATCTGTTCGGCTCGTACATAAAGCCCATGGAACCGCCGAACGCGCCGTCCTCCAAAGCATTTTTTACATATTCGATTTCTTTATCTATCTGCTCTTTTGTAAGAGGGGCGGAATCGTATCCGAGCATACCCGCGCGTACAGAGCCGTGTCCGACAAGGGGAACGATATTAACGTGAAGTTTACCGTTAAGTTTTTTGCAGAATGAGCTTAAACTGCCCGTAAAACGCGACTCGAAAAGTCCGCCGCCGAGCTTATCCCTGTACGGGGTGTCCTCCGCCGTTCCGAACGGGGAAAAACTGCAGTTGCCCGTAATCTGGGTCGTGATACCCTGTTTTATAAACGGGACGAAAAATTTTTCGCTGTCATCTCTGTCGCAGAAAAAATCGTTGTGAGAATGAGCGTCTATAAATCCCGGACATACATACTTGCCAGTCATGTCGATAATCTCGTCCGCTTCTTCGACGCTCTTTCCGACAGATATAATTTTGTCGTCCTCAATAAGAACGTCGCCGACAAACGGAGCATTCATACTGCCGTCGAATATCGTGCCGTTTTTTAATAATGCTTTCATCTGCATTTCCCCTTTTGAAATAAAAATGTTCTGACTATTTTTATTATATAGGATTAAAGAGAACAAATCAATACATTTTAAACAAAATCATATACAATAATTCTCATATTTTTATTAATTCTTAAATTGTTCAATTTTGTACGTATCTTTATCAAGGTCAATCGTTACGACGGTCGAGTCGGAATACGTTACCCGCTGACGGCGGTACGAACTCAAAAATTTGTGCTTAGAGTATATGAAGTTTTGACTTTATCTTGTGGTTTGCGAATATCCGTAAAATCAAAAAAAAAGCCCTTTGAGAAAAGGATTTCTCCTCTCTCAAAGGGCAAGTTGGCAAACTGGAATTTATAAACTCAAGTTCGTTACCAGTGACGAATATCTTTTTGTCTTATTTTTAATATCTTCCTCAGTAACACCATAATAACTGTATAAATCTCTGGATATTTTCTTAAATTTTTTCATTACCGCCTTATTTCCTGAATAAGACATTCCAAATATATTCCAAGTATAATCTATCTCCATTTCAAGAAAATCATCATCGATTCTTATTTTATACAAATGAAAATCCATAGAAATTATACTATCGGGCATTTCAGCAATCATTTCACTTCGAGTCTTTATTTTACCCAAATACTCTTTGACGGATGCTTCATTAGAAAAATCCGGTACCGGAATATCCTTCATTTCACCCAAAAGTTCTGGTTCATACTGCAAAATCAAACTCTCTTTTAGACATTTTATTTGTTCAATATATTCTCTATCAGCGGGAGCAGTTTCGGTCAATTTGTATTTATCTTTTGCATACTGCACTGTTTCAGAAAGAGAATGCGGATTTGCAGCTATTGTCTTCTCAACTTTTTTTCTCTTATATCTATATATGCTATTTTTGATTCTAATCTTTAATGGTTGCTTTTTTGAATGTCCTGCTATAAAAATGCTTGTAGGCCCATCTGCACCACCTATGATTGAAATCGCATTTTTACTTTTTTGCTCCATTCGCCTTTTCATTCGCCTTTTCCTCACAAATTCCGATTTGCATTTCCATTCATTTTGGAAAATGGGCAACTCCGATTGGAATTGCCCACTCACTGCACTAATTATGCGATTTTTTCTTGCTTGCACTTAATTTTGCATCAATTGATGTAAGTTTGATGTAAATCGCTGTTTTTTAGTTTTTTATCAAATGAAGTACGTCCCGTTTATTTTGCAAAACGGTACATCTTTACATCATCTTAATAGAGCTTTGCGCCTGCTGGAATGTGGTCATCAACCATCAGAAGATGGAGCTTTTCTTCTCCCTCTTCCTCATGAACCGCGCTCAGAAGCATACCGCATGAGTCAATGCCCATCATCGGTCTGGGCGGTAAATTCGTAATCGCAATGCACGTTTTGCCGATAAGCTCTTCCGGCTCGTAGAACGCATGAATACCGCTTAAAATGGTTCTGTCCGTGCCTGTTCCGTCGTCGAGAGTGAACTGTAAAAGCTTCTTTGACTTGTTAACGGCAACGCAGTCCTTGACCTTAACGGCTCTGAAATCGGACTTCGAGAACGTGTCAAAGTCAACGTAATCCGTGAACATAGGCTCGATTACGACCTTTGAAAAGTCGATAACTTCGGACTCCTTAGGATCGTCGGCTTTTGCCTGCGACAAATTGTTCGCTTCGTTCTTTGCAGCCCCCTGACTCTTCATTGTCGGGAAGAGCAGGACGTCTCTTATAGCGGGCGAATCCGTCATAAGCATAACCATTCTGTCGATACCGAATCCGATACCGCCTGTCGGAGCCATACCGTATTCGAGAGCGGTGAGAAAATCCTCGTCGGTGTGATTGGCTTCCTCGTCGCCCTGCGCGAACAGCTCATCCTGCGCCTTGAAACGCGCGCGCTGGTCGATCGGGTCGTTAAGCTCCGAATAAGCGTTGGCAAGCTCCCAGCCGTTCATGAAGAACTCGAAACGCTCAACGTAGTCGGGCGCGTCGGGCTTTCTCTTCGTAAGGGGTGAAATCTCAACGGGATGATCCATGAGGAACGTGGGCTGAATCAGCTTGTCCTCAACGTATTCCTCAAAGAACAGGTTGAGAATGTCTCCTCTCTTGTGTCTGTCCTCGAATTCGATACCCTTTTCCTTTGCGAGAGCCTTGGCCTCCTCGTCGGTTTTAATATTCGTAAAGTCAACACCGGCATATTTTTTAACGGCGTCAAGCATTGTTATACGCTCAAACGGCTTGCCGAGATCCATTTCGACTCCGTTATATGTGATTTTGGTCGTGCCGAGAACCTCTTTTGCAACTGTTCTGTAAAGATTTTCGGTCAGGTCCATCATACCGTGGTAATCAGTATAAGCCTGGTAAAGCTCCATAAGGGTGAATTCGGGGTTGTGTCTCGTATCAAGTCCCTCGTTGCGGAAAACTCTGCCTATCTCGTAAACGCGCTCCATACCGCCGACGATAAGTCTTTTAAGATAGAGTTCAAGCGAAATACGAAGCTTTAAATCCTCGTTAAGAGCGTTGAAATGCGTCTCAAACGGTCTTGCCGCCGCGCCGCCCGCATTCTGAACGAGCATGGGGGTTTCAACCTCGATAAAGCCCTCGGAATCAAGATATCTTCTGATAGCGCGGATGATAAGCGAACGCTTGATAAACGTATCCTTAACGTCCGGATTCATGATAAGGTCGAGATATCTCTGACGGTAACGCGTGTCGGTGTTTGTAAGTCCGTGATACTTTTCGGGCAGCGGGAGAAGCGATTTTGTAAGGAGCCTGACGCTCTTTGCATGAATCGAAATCTCGCCTGTCTTTGTCTTAAATACAAAACCCGTAACCTCTACGATATCGCCGATATCATATTTTTTGAAGTCGGCGTATTCCTCCTCACCGATGTCGTCGCGCCTTACGTAAACCTGAATTTTGCCGTCGCGGTCGTTAATGTTGATAAAGCCCGCCTTGCCCATGGGGCGTTTGGACATGATTCTGCCCGCAACCGAAACGTCCTTATTTTCAAGCTCGTCGAATTTTTCGGCAATATCTACGGTATGGTACTGCTGATTCGCCGTCGTAATTTTAAACGGGTCCTTGCCGGCTTTCTGTAAATTCTCGAGTTTTTCCACTCTTATTTTTCTTAATTCGTTTACGTTAACATCCTGCTCGGCAGTTGTCTGATTCTTTTTTTCATCCGCCATATCCGCGTTCTCCTTAAATTATAAAAAAATGAATATACAGTCACGGCGGACGACCCGCGCCCGCCTGAATGATTATTTCGAAATCTCGTCGATAACAACCTCGGTCATGCCGGAGGGAGTCTCAATCTCGATAACGTCGCCGACCTTGTGACCGAGAACGCCCTTGCCTACGGGAGACTCGTCGGACAGCTTGCCTGCAAGGGGATCCGCCTGGGGAGAGCCTACGATGTGATAGTGAACCTGCATACCGGTCGATTTGATGGTAAGCGTGACCTTGGAGCCGACGTGAACGGTGTCGGTGGTGAGCGCGCTCTCGTCGATTATCTTAACGTGCTGGAGGGTGTACTCAATCTCGGTAATCCGAGCCTCAAGCTTACCCTGCTCGCTCTTAGCCTCGTCGTACTCGCTGTTTTCGGAGAGGTCGCCGAAGGATTTAGCCTCCTTAATCTTCTCCGCAACCTCTGCACGGCGCGTAGTTCTGAGGTATTTTAATTCCGCCGTAAGCTCGTCTACGGCGGCTTGTGTTAATACGAATTCGTCTGCCATTATTATTTCTTCCTTTCAAAAAAGGTGTATTTTTTTACATAACACTATACGGTATATTATAAATAAAAAGGCTCGCGGTGTCAAGTGTTAATTAAACCGAACGCCCCGAAGCATATTCAAAAAACAGATATAAAATCCCTTAAAAAAGTCATTAGTTTTACATTTAAATAAAAAACTCAAAAAATTTCTGCAAAAAAAGAAACAACAAAATTCTCTTTTTCGCTTTTTTCAACCTTTGTTACTTTTACCCCCTGCAATCCGATCAGTTTTTCTGTAAAATCAGTGTAGAGCATATTTGACCTCCGTGTGATGAGTTTTGTGTTTATCTTCATTTTAACGGTTTTTGGTCAA
>UQQT01000020.1 GCA_900543395.1 uncultured Oscillospiraceae bacterium
TACATAGACAATATCGACCGACAAGCCGATGAAATGTTCTCTCAGCTCGTATGCGACATAGCGAAAAACGAAAATGTCACCGAGCGCCTAAAAGCCACTGATCAAATGGAATGGGTACGCCGAATAAGCAATATCCGTCACCGCGCAGAGGAGATAGTCAATCGGGTATTGATATATAAATAACCGATAAAAAAATTGGCACTTATTATCAATGGACAGTTGAAAAATCAACTCTTCATTTGCTATGGTCGTCTTAAAATCACATTTTTATCGTGACAAAAAAGCTTGACAAAAGTCACGCACCGGTTTATAATAATATCGAAATCACAAAATACCCAGTGCAAATTTAGAGGTGTGATATGCTACTTGAGAATATTGCTACGATTCGAACGGGAATCGTAGCCACAAGAAAAAAAGCCGATGAAAATGCTACTAAAATACATGAATACAAATTGTTGAATCTAAAATGCGCGGCAAGTGCCGGATATCTTGATTTACAATATGCGGAAACCTTTAAAACGACTGATTTACTAAAGCAGGAATACTTTACGCAGATGGACGATATCCTTGTAAGGTTGAGCGCACCGTACACAGCCATTATGATTACGCATGAAGATTGGTGCCACTACTTGGTTCCGTCGCATTTTGCGATTATACGGGTAGATAAGACGGTTGCTTCCCCTGAATACATATTGTGGATATTGAAACGCGAATCCACGAGACAGAAAATTCTGCAAAACATAAGCGGCAGCGGTGCTTTCGGAACAATAAGCTCTAAGTTTTTCAGTGCATTGCCCATAAGAGATTTGCCGCTGAATGAACAACAGCTAATTGGAAAAATACAGCTTCTTTCCGAAAAAGAGCTTGAGTTGCTGCATAAACTGACTGCTCAAAAAGAAATATACAACAAATTATTAGTTAATAAAATCTACGATTCCGTAAAGAGGGGTAATTAAAAATGACTACAAAGCAAAGTATTGAAAAAGTTCTCTGGAGTGCCTGCGATAGCTTTCGCGGAAAAATTGATAGCTCACGCTATAAAGATTACATTTTGTCTATGCTGTTCGTGAAATACTTGAGCGACGTGTATGCGGAAACCAGAGAAAAATATGTAAAGCAATACGATGGCGATTTGCGCAGAGTTGAACGCGCTATGAGTCGAGAACGATTTGTTATGGATGAGACCTCTACCTTTACCTACCTCTACAATAATCGCAATGACGCCGAAATCGGTCAAAAAATCAATGTTGCTCTTGCCGCTATTGAAAATAATAACAGCGCAAAACTTCATAATGTTTTTCGTGCTATCGATTTTAATTCAACCGTTGATTTCGGAGAACCAAAAGAGAAAAATGCTATTCTTAAAAACCTGTTGGAAGATTTTAAGGACCTTGACCTCCGGCCATCTCAGCTGAACAGCGACGATATTATAGGCGACTCCTACGAATATATGATTGCCAACTTTGCGTCCGACGCAGGCAAAAAAGGAGGCGAGTTCTATACGCCGAATAAAGTATCTGAACTTGTTGCACGATTGGTGCAGCCGAAGGAAAATGACCGTATTTATGACGCTACTTGCGGCAGCGGCGGTTTATTGCTAAAAGCATTCAAGCAAATTCCGAGTGGAAAAGCACGTATCTACGGGCAGGAAAAAAATATGCAGACATGGGCTCTTTGCCGAATGAATATGTTCCTGCATAATGTGGATGACGCTGTTATCTGGCATGGCGATACGCTTGCAAACCCCGGGAATATCGAAGATGATAAGCTTATGAAATTCCAATGCATTGTTGCGAATCCTCCGTTTTCACTTGATAAATGGGACAGCGGTTTTTTAGGTGAGGCCGAAACAGATGCCAAGGGCAAAAAGCCCAAAATGAGTGCTGAACTTGACCCATACCGCCGTTTTGATTGGGGTATTCCACCGACATCCAAGGGCGACTATGCATTCGTGATGCACATGCTTCATAGTCTGGACGATACAAACGGTCGTATGGGGGTTATCCTTCCTCACGGTGTATTGTTCCGTGGCGCAAGCGAGGGCAGAATTCGTCGGACTATTATTGAAAACTTCAATTTTCTTGATGCAGTAATCGGTTTGCCTGCAAATCTTTTCTACGGTGCCGGTATTCCTGCGTGTATTCTTATCTTCCGCAAGGACCGAGGCAATAATAATAAGGTCCTGTTTATTGATGCAAGCGGTGACGGCAATTTTGAAAAGGGTAAAAACCAGAATATTTTGCGTGAATGTGATGTGGAACGCATTGTTAATACATACAAGCTTTATAAAAGCGATATTAACTTCACCGGCGAAGATAAATACAGCCATGTTGCTACTCTTGAGGAAATAAAAGAAAATGATTATAACCTTAATATTCCTCGATACGTTGACACCTTTGAGGAGGAAGAGATTATAGATATTGACGAAGTAAAACAAAACATCGCTAATATCGAAGCAGAGCTCGCCGAAGTGCAGGCACAGATGAAAAAGTATATGGAGGAACTGGGACTGTGAATACAGAAATCACTACATATAGCGAGCAAACATTCGAAAGCATAAAACACATCAACGAAGATAACCAGGAATATTGGCTTGCAAGAGAACTTCAGACGATTTTAGACTATTCTCAATGGCGTAATTTCAAAGAAGCATTAGAACGTGCCAAGCTGGCTTGCAAAAACAGCGGTTTTGAACCGGAAGACCATTTTGCTGACGTCAGCAAAATGGTTGAACTCGGATCCGGTGCGGAGCGCGAGATTGACGATTATATGCTTTCTCGTTATGCATGTTATCTCATTGTAATGAACGGTGATCCGCGCAAGGAAGTAATAGCCGTCGGTCAATCTTATTTTGCTGTCAAAACTCGCCAACAGGAACTTATAGAAAACTACGAGGAACTTACCGAGGACCAAAAACGCTTAGCAATCCGCAATGAGATGAAACGCCATAACGCTGCGCTGGCAGACGCCGCTCACAATGCCGGAGTGGTTGAACCTAAGGATTATGCCGTTTTTCAGAACTATGGGTATATGGGGCTTTATGGTGGACTTGGCGCAAAAGAAATCCATGAGCGAAAAGGGTTGAAAAAGAGTCAAAAAATTCTTGACCATATGGGCAGCACCGAGCTTGCCGCCAATCTTTTCCGTGCAACGCAGACCGAAGAAAAGCTGAGACGCGACAATGTTCAGGGAAAACAAAATGCAAATAGAACACATTTGGAAGTCGGCAAAAAAGTCCGCCAGACAATAAAAGAACTCGGCGGCACGATGCCGGAAGATTTGCCCACACCGGAAAAGAGTATTGGACAGATTGAAAGAGCCGAGGAGAAGAGAAAACTAACTAATGGAAAGGAAAAATAACTATGGGCGATATCGTTCTGGTTGTGGTAACAGCACTAATATCAGGGCTTTTAGCAACGCTTGTTACAATTTGGTGGCAAAAGCGCTCTTCTGAATATCAAGAAAAGCTTGGTATATTCAAAACATTAATGGCTTATCGCATGCCGATTTGTTCAGAAGAAAGCGTAATAGCATTAAATTCTATAGATGTCGTTTTTTATAAAAACAGGGCTGTGAGAAAGGCATATTCGGACTTTTTGGACGAGGCTGCAAAACGCCCTGAATTCAATCCAAATATAGCGGACAAGCATTTGAAACTGCTTGAAGAAATTTCAAAATGTCTTGGGTTAAGAGATATTCACTGGAATGATATTAAGCAGGTGTATTATCCAAAGGGATATGCAGACAAAATTGACGAAGAAGCAATGCTTCGAAAAGCTCAACTTCAAAATGCAATAGAAACGGCAAACAGAAATGATAATTTGGAAAATACACCTGTTGATAATCAGCAACTGGTGGCGCAGCTTTTACCGGAACTGATTAAACACCCGGAAAGCATATCGGCACTGATAGAATTAGGAGAAAAGTTTGGGGATAAACAATGACACCACAAATAAAACAGCGAATTGAACAGATTCGGCGCGGCGAAGTGCCGGAGGGGTATAAAAAGACGAAAATCGGCATTGTGCCGGAAGAATGGGAAACGCGTTCGTTATCTGATATTTCAGCAGAGATCACAGAATCTGTTGGAACGAAAGAACTTGAAACTTTAAGTATTTCTGCAGGCATTGGCTTTGTAAATCAGGCGAAGAAATTTGGGAAAGAGCTTTCTGGAAAACAATATAAAAAGTACACAGTGCTGCATAAAAACGATTTTTCCTATAATAAAGGAAATTCAAAAAAATATCCGCAGGGATGTATATATCGCCTGATTGATCGTGAAGAAGCTGCTGTTCCTGATGTATTTGAATGTTTTAGAATAAATAATCAAAACAATATTTATTTTGAACAGTTATTTGCCAGTGGTTTTTTAAACAAAGAACTCTCAAAGAGGATAAATCATGGCGTTCGCGATAACGGGCTTCTTAATTTAACTGGTCGCGATTTTTATAAATCAGCTGTTATGGTGCCACCGCTTACCGAGCAAAAGAAAATTGCTGAAATTTTGCAGACGCAAGACAAGTTGATTGCACTTCAGCAAAAGAAAATTGAAGAGCTAAAAAAGCTAAAAAAAGCATATCTGTCAAAGATGTTTCCTAAAAAAGGCTGCAATGTTCCCGAAATCCGTTTTCCCGGTTTTACTGACCCTTGGGAACAGCGTAAGCTCGGAGATGTTGTTCAGATAACTATGGGACAATCACCTGATGGTAGTACCTATTCTGATGAGCCGAGTGATTATATTCTTGTCCAAGGTAATGCCGATTTGCAAAACGGTTGGGTTTGTCCTCGTATTTGGACAACGCAGATTACCAAGAAAGCGGATGCAGGCGACTTGATAATGAGTGTTCGTGCTCCAGCTGGAGCAATGGGAAAAACCGCTTATAATGCCGTAATTGGGCGTGGCGTTGCAGCAATCAAAGGGAATGAATTCATATATCAGCTGCTTGTGAAAATGGATATGGATGGCTTTTGGAAAACACTTTCTTGCGGCTCAACATTTGAATCACTCAACTCGGACAATATAAAAAATGCTGAAGTCAAAGTGCCAACAACAGCGGAACAAGTACAAATCGGTGACTTCTTTCGCCATCTCGACAACCTTATCACCCTTCATCAGCGTAAGTTAGAAGAAATGAAAATATATAAAAAATCCCTGATGCAGCTTTTGCTGACGGGGATTGTGAGGATGTGAAAAAATTATGAAATGTCCATATTGTTGTACGGCTATAAATTTAAGTACATCGGAAACTCTGCTTAAAGACCCTTTGCTTACTACGGAAGACGGTTTAGATAAAATCGGGTACTCTTTAGGATATGGATTTTGCCCGGAATGTAACAATCTTATTGTTACGTTTAAAAAAGGAATTTATTGTTACGATTTTAATAGAGATTACATTGAGCAAAAAGAGGAAACGGTAATTATTTATTCCAAATTTCCATGTGCTACGAAATTAAATGAATATATACCTCAAAAGTATATGGATTTGTTCTCGGAAGCTGAGCAGGTCAACAATATCAGCCCGCGTGCAAGTGCTACATTGAGCAGATATCTTTTGCAAATGATACTTCATGAAGAATTGAATATTAAAAAGCGTAATCTTGAAGAAGAAATTAACGAGCTTGGATCACAGGATCAAGTGCCGTCAAGCCTGGTTACAGTGTTGCAAATTTTACGGCGTGTTGCAAATTTTGCAGCCCACCCAAAGAAAAGCACACATAGTGCGGAAATAGTAGAAATTGAAGAAGGCGAATCAACGGTAATGCTTGCGTTGATAAACGAGTTATTTGATTTTGTTTTTGTAAAACCCGCTGAAGTAGAGAAATTTAAGAGTGATATGGAAGAAAAATTCGGGATTAAGTGTGAAACGTAATTTAAATATTGTTTATAAAACGTTGTATAAAAAATATAATTAACAAAAACAAGGAGGCAAGAAGATGACTGATATAAAAATGTTTCCAATGGGCTTTGGAGAGAGCATTATGCTATCAAATGAAAACGAATGTATGCTGGTAGATTGCGGTTCTGAAAGCGAATACAAGAATACCTATTTCAATAATGTATTTAATGAGCTCGACCGTTACGGTAAAAAATCTGCTATGATATCGCATTTTCACGAAGACCACATAAACGGTTTTATAAGAATGGTAAAAGAAAACAGACACAGATTTGAGACTGTATATATACCGGATGTATTCACTTTTTCGCACCCGAATTTTGTTGATATGGAGATTATAAAATATATTTTAGAAAGCATCCATTGCCCGGGTGAGCGTACATTATCGCTATGGGATTTATTGAAATTGCTGTGCGATAAAAAAATAAACATTAAACCGTTAAAACGCGGGAAAAAAGCTTTTTGTGAAATTGGTGAAGAGTTTGATGTTTTATGGCCGGTGCCTGAAAATGTTGTTTCAAAAAGGTTTTATAACGCGCTTAAACTTAAATTAACAGCCGAAATTATAAATTCTGTTGAGCGCATCTCAAATCAAATTTCCGAACTGTTTATAAGTTCGGAAGGCAGATTTACTGCGGATTCTTTTGAGGAAGTGTATTTTTCAAACATAGGTGAAATGCTTGATGAAATTGTTATAACCATAAAAGCGAAAGAAACAAACCTTTTTTCAGAGTATGAAGTCGGAAAGCTCATAAAAACAATTCGCAGCGAAGCAAATAAAACCAGCATTGTTTTTCAAAATTCTGATGAAAATATCTGTAAAAATGTTCTTATGACAGGAGATATAACTAACGGTATTATGAAAAAAATCGCAGAAAATTCTCTTACAGGAAGCGTTCCCTTAAAGAAAAATTATTATTGCATTAAAGTTCCTCATCATGGTACGGAAACTCACTATTTCAATTTCGGGTGCCATACTGTTTTTCAGAATTTGCTTATAAGTAACGGTGAAACCAATAAACCAAGGCGAAGAAAAATATCAAAACAATATAATCTCCTCAAACGGGAGTATAATATTGTCTGCACTAACAGCTTGTTAAAAAAATGTGAATGTTTTGATGTATTTCCTAAAATAACTTGTTCTAACGTTAATGATAAATGCAACTGTAAATTTTACAGAGATATTTTAATTCCTTGAGGAGAAAGCTTATGAGCTACAGAAATCAATCCGATTTGTATTCAGAAGATAATATCAGCAAATATCCGGCGATTGAACTTTTGTGCAAGCTGGGTTTTGAGTACATATCGCCCGAAGAATGTATGGCGCAGCGCGGCTCACTTTATGATGTGCTTCTCAAAGATATTTTGCGTAAACAGCTTAACGCTATCAACCAGTTTGAATTCGGCGGTATTACTTATAAATTCACCGCAGATAATGTTGAGAAAGCTATAAAGGATTTGGATGAGCCTTTAACGGACGGTCTTGTTCGCACAAGTGAAAAGATATATGATGCTTTGATGCTTGGCAAGAGTTATCTTGAAAAATTGTCTGACGGCACTTCAAAAAGCTTTAATTTAAAATATATCGACTGGGAGCATCCCGAGCGCAATGTATACCATGTTACTGAGGAATTTTCCTGTGACAGTTGGGACAAGCAGAAAAATGCTCGTCCCGATATTGTGTTGTTTGTAAACGGTATTCCGTTCGCGGTTATAGAATGTAAAGCACCCACTATAAGCGAAGATCAGGCTGTTGAACAGATGATTCGCAATCAGGGAAAAGACTATATTCCTCAGCTTTTTAAGTATGCTCAAATAGTGATTGCCGCAAATAAAAATTCAGTTAAATATGCAACCTGCGGAACAGGTAAAAATTTCTGGAGTATCTGGCGCGAAGAAGATATTGATTGGCAGAACAAACTCATTGAGCAGCATGTAGCAGGCAGAAAGCCAACTGCGCAAGACGGAAGCCTCATCTCTCTGCTCTCTCCCGACAGGCTTTTGAAACTCACAAAATACTTTATTCTGTATGACGGAAACATCAAAAAGATATGCCGTTATCAGCAATTTTTTGCGGTAGAGAAAATCATCAAAACAATAAATACCAATGACACTGCCGGCAATCGTCAAAGCGGTGTTATTTGGCATACTCAGGGTAGCGGAAAATCTCTTACAATGGTTATGCTGGCAAAATACATTTTGGAAGAAATGTATTCGTGTAATCCGAAAGTTGTTATTGTTACCGATCGTAAGGAACTTGATAAGCAAATTGCCAAAACCTTTGCTCATACCCGTTTGGCTCCCGCAAGGGCAACAAGCGGTAAACATCTGATAGAACTCATCAATAAGGGTTCTGCCGACATTATCACTTCTATCATCAACAAATTCAATACGGTTGAGAGCAGCGGACTTAAAAATAATTCAAGAGATATATTTGTTCTTGTTGATGAAAGCCACCGCTCCAATTACGGTTCTCTTGCAACAAAAATGAGAGCCGTATTCCCCAATGCCTGTTATATAGGATTCACCGGTACCCCGCTGATGAAAAGTGAAAAGAACACCATGGCTAAGTTCGGCAAGCTTATTCACAAGTACACTATTAAAGACGGTGTTGAGGACAAAGCCATTGTCCCTTTGATTTACGAAGGCAAATTTGTTGACCAAAATGTTGATGAAGAAAATATAGACCTATGGTTTAATCAAGTAACCAAGCGACTTAATGATGCACAAAAAGCTGATTTACGAGATAAGTGGAGTTCTATTAAAAGACTTGCTTCGACCGATGCAAGAATTAAGCGCATTGCATTGGATATAAATCTTCATTTTACCGAAGGATATAAAAACACCGGATTTAAAGCTATGCTTGCCTGCAATTTTAAGAAAGATGCGATACGTTATCAAAGGTGCTTTGAACAGTTCGGCGATTTGACGACAGCTGTCGTAATATCTGCCCCCGATATGAGAGAGGGTGCAACTGAGGTTGACGAAAGCAACGATGATTTGGTTGTTTCATTCTGGAACAAGATGATGGAACAATACGGCAATGCAGATGATTACGAAGAAACTGTTAAAAACAAATTCATCGACGGTGAAATTGATATTTTAATTGTTTGCAGCAAATTATTGACCGGCTTTGATGCCCCCAGGGCCCAGGTACTCTATATTGACAAAGAACTGAAAGACCATAGCCTTCTTCAGGCAATTGCAAGAACAAACCGTTTATACGAAGGCAAGGACTACGGCTTGATTGTTGACTACCGCGGTCTTATCAACAAGGTTGATTCTGCCATGGAAGTATATAGCGGTGCCGGTCTTGAACAGTTTGACAGCTCGGATATAAAAGGTGTTATAGTCGATATAATGGCGTGTGTAGGCCGTCTTCGCGAATCGTACTCGCATCTTTGCGATGCCTTTGAGGCTATCAAAAACAAAGAGGATACCGAAGAAATCGAACAGTTTTTGTCTGATGACGAGATTCGCGGAAAATTTTATGATGCACTTTGCGTATTCGGGCGTGCTTTGAATACTGTTATGAATTCCGAAAAGGCATACGGAACTTTTGAAAAGAGCGAAATTACCAAATATCAGTCCGCCTTTATATTTTATTCCAAAGTCAGACGCAGTGTAAAGATCCGCTATGCCGATTCTATCGACAACAGAGAATACGAGAAACAGATGCAAAATCTTCTTGATACACATCTGTCGGTTGTGGGCGTCAAGCAGATCACCAATCCTGTTGACATCTTAAATAGAGATGAATTGGAAAAGGAATTGGAGGAATTAGGTTCCCTGCGTTCCAAGGCTGATGCAATTACATCACATATGACTAAAAGTATTAAAGTTCATCGCGATGAGAACCCCGCGTATTATGACAGTTTCTCAAAGCGTATAAAAGAGGCGCTCGAAGAGTACAAAAACCGTGTGATTTCCGAAGCTGAATACTTGGACAAGATGAAATCTATTATGGCAGATTACCGAAAGGGCACAACAAATATTACTTATCCCGAGAAAATCAAGGGTAATGTTCATGCACAGGCTTTTTACGGTGTTATAACGGCGGTTTTAGATGACAAAATTGATATAAACGAAAATATCGATATCATATCTGACATTGCTTTGGAAGTTACATCTATCATTCAAAAGCATGATACTGTTGACTGGCAGACCAACAAAGAAATCCACAATAAAATTGCGCAGAATATCGACGATATGTTTTACAGGCTTGAAAAAGAGCACAGTTTCGTAGTTGATTTTGACACAATTGATAAGATCATCGAAAATGTCATTACGGTTGCGCTCAGGAGATTTAAATGATAAAAACGATTGATTTACACGACCGCGTAATTAGTTATAACCTTGAGCGTAAGAATGTTAAAAACATCAACCTAAGAATCAAAGCAGATCAAAGCGTCTATGTGTCTGCGAACAGCAACGTGTCAGAAGATATTATCGAAGATTTTTTGCATTCCAAAGCCGATTATATTTTAAAAGCGCTTGATCATTATGCCGAGATTGCCAAATATGAACCAAAGCCGAAGCAATTTATTGACGGTGAATCTTTTCGATTGCTGGGTCACGATTTAAGGCTTAAAGTTGTTGGGGGAAAGCGTAATTCCGTTGAAAGCGACGAATCCTATCTCACTCTTACCGTAAAAGATCCTGCAAATTTCAAAATGAAACAAAGCACAATGGATAAATGGATGAAAAGCCGTTGCGAAGCAATTCTCTTTGCGGTTTGTGAGAGTGTATATCCAAAATTTCAAAAGTACGGAGTAGAGTTTCCGGAGCTTCGCTTTAGAAATATGGTATCGCGGTGGGGCAGTTGCCAACCCAAAAGAAAGGTTTTGACATTCAATATTTCTCTTATTGAGGCGCCGCCGGCATGTATTGAGTATGTGGTTGTGCATGAATTTACCCATTTTCTACAACCAAATCATTCAAAAAAGTTTTATAGTCAATTAGCAATGTTTATGCCTGACTGGAAAGAACGCAAGATGATTTTGGAAAAGAATAATTGCTATGTTGAGTAGGAAACGAAAAATTGCCGATTAGATTTAGTGGAGAATGTCGGCACAACAGCAATTTTTAAATGTTGTTATAGCCCCGAAGTGTTTCAAAAAGTTATGGAGCAGGTCGAAAATTTTGAGGAGAATAATTAAAGGGATTGTGAGGTGTATCGAACATTGAAAGCGCTGCTTGATACAAATATTATTATCCATCGCGAAAACTTACAAGCTACAAATTACTCCATTGGTTTACTTTTCAAGTGGTTGGACAAGCTTCATTATGAGAAACTTGTACACCCATATTCTTTGCAAGAACTGCACAAAGCGAATAACAGCACACAGCAAGAAATATATAATGCTCGCCTTGCCGCATATACAGAAATGAAAAGCATAGCTCCGCAAAGCAGAGCGTTCTTGGACTTACTTGCAGATACACCTAAAACAGATAACGACCGAATTGACAATCAACTTTTGTGTGAGGTTTATTCAGGTCGTGTTGATATTTTGATAACCGAAGATCGAAAAATGCGAAATAAAGCCGAGCGCCTTGGATTGACGGACAAAGTGTTTTCTATAAATGGCTTTATATCGAAATGTAATTACGATAATCCGGCTTTAATTGAGTATAAAGCGTTAGCAGTAAAGCCCGAAACAATCGGAAACATTGATGTCTCTGATGCGTTCTTTGACTCGTTTCGCCCTGATTATGAAAACTTTGAAGCGTGGTTTGCGAAGAAAAGCAATGAAGATGCATATGTGTGTCGGTCCGATGACAACAGAATATTAGGATTTCTGTATTTGAAAACAGAAGATGAAACAGAAAACTATTCTGATATTACACCTTCCTTTACTGCGAAAAAACGCTTGAAAGTAGGGACTTTTAAGGTTGAATCAACCGGGTTCAGGCTCGGAGAGAGATTTATAAAGATAATCTTTGATAATGCAATTGAACGTCATCTCGATGAGATTTATGTTACATTGTTTGAAGAAAGACCCGAACTAAAGAAGCTGTGTGAAACACTTATGAAATGGGGCTTTTATCGGCATGGAGTAAAGATACATAAAGACGGAAGAAAAGAAACAGTTTTGGTCAAAAAACTCGGACTATATGATGCTACAAAAGATGTTATCTATAATTTTCCTAACATCGCGAAAAACAGCGCAAGAATGATTCTTCCAATTTTTCCTCAATATCATACCTCGCTGTTCCCTGATTCGATTCTGAATAATGAGGTGGATTTGATAGCGAATGTGTCTCACCGTTATGCGCTCCAAAAGGTGTATGTTTCATGGGCGCCGGAGCAAAAAATTAATCCCGGTGATGTTATTGTTTTTTACCGTACGGGAGAAACACAACCCAAAAAGTACAGTTCGGTTATGACAACAATAGGAATAGTAGACCGCGTTATTTCCTCATTTAAAAATGAAGAGGATTTCCTGCAGCATTGCCAAAATAGGAGCGTTTTTTCTCAAGAAGAATTAAAATCCTTCTGGAATAACCACAGATATAACCTCAAGGTTATTAAATTTGTGTATGCAAAAAGCTTAACAAAGAGATTAACACTCGATTATTTGCACAAACAAGGAATTGTCGATCCGCCATCCGGACCAAGACCTTTTACAAGGTTAACAAATGATCAATTCGATATGATTTTAAGAGATTCACAAACAGAATTATATATGTAACAGGTGAAAGTATGGCTGTTATTTTATTATCTATTAAGCCGGAATATGCAGAGAAAATATTCGCGGGAACGAAAAAATATGAATACAGAAGACATATTGCTTCCGAAAAAGTCGAAAAAATCATTGTTTATTCGACTGCTCCGGTCAAGCAAGTAATAGGAGAAGTGGATGTTGATGGCATACTATCGATGAAAATGACCCCTATGTGGGAACTGACTAAACACGGCGCCGGGATATCCCGAGATAAATATCGACAATACTTTAAGAATTCAAAATGCGCGTTTGCCTATGTACTAAAAAAACCGAGATTGTTTCCCTCTCCAAAAGATTTAAAGGATTACGCGATTAACCAAGCGCCGCAGTCGTTTGTATACATAGCAGAAGACAAAAAATGAATTGATAATTTCATTTTCCACGCAACATCAAAGCATAAGGAACAAAACAAATTTCTAAGACACCGTATGAAAACAACGTGATCTGTTTTATGCGGTGTCTTATGTTTTTATATAAAAGTAGATATTTATATGCTCCCTCTCGTGCTGCGGCGCGGGAGGGATTTTTTATGCTGTTTTTTAAAAGTGTGAGAAAATATTTGGCTCAACACAAATTATTTTCTGCCACTTAATAAGTAGGTGCTGAACAGTTTACTGAGAAAAAATTTTACTGTGGGGGTTAATTTTTCGGCGGTTTTTCAGCAATCCAATATAGAGGGCTGAAAAGCTCGGCGGGTGAATATGAGCGTATGAACTCGCCGAGAGAATCAGGTCCGAAATGTTCTTTGACAACTGAATAATCGACCAAATGGAATGTGGTCGTGCAATTTCCTTTTACAAAAAGTGTGTGCGGGAACCTCAGAAAAAATGGTAAACAAACAGCAGTTCGACAAAACGGCAAAGAAAAGCGGAGCAAAAAAATCATCATCTAAAAAATATTTTTCTGAAAACTATGCATATTTTCTCCCGTTTTTGACGTTAGGTGAGAGGAAGAAAGGAGTGGTGCTTATGGGTGACTGAAAAGCCGTGGCTATACGCGGCTGTAAAATGCGTAAGAATAGCGAGCATAGGTTTTGTATAGCCAAAACCGGAGCGCACATTCGTGCGAAAGGGGCGTTCTCGCCTGCCGGCTCGGTCAGCGCTTCTGCCTGCGGCAGAGGTGTCCACCGGACACCCGCGCCCCTTATACCCCAGTAAGAAAAGAGGTGATTTAAAAATGCGGGAGCGAACAAAACAAATAAATTTCAGAGTGTATCCGACCGAAGCCGAGGTTATAAAGCGCAAGGCGCGAAGGTGTGGGCTGAGCATTTCGGACTATGTGCGAAACTGTGCTTTAGAGCGCAAAATTGCAGAGCTGCCGAAAGAGGTGCTCGGAGAAGCGTACAGAATTATTGGCGCGGTGCGGCTGCAGCTTTCCGATTACGGCGGCACGGAAAAGTACACGGGTCCGCTTGAAAAGGCGCAGGAGATTCTTTTGGACATTTACCGCGGAAAGGAGGTGAATGCGAATGGCGGTGACGAAGATATGGCAGGTTAAGGGCAGCCTTGCCGATGTGGTAAAGTATGCAGGCAATCCCGAAAAGACAAGGACGCATGATCTTGCGCGGGTCGTCGGATATGCGGCGGACGAGCACAAGACTGTTGACGAAAACGAGCGGTTTTACGCCGTGACGGGCGTCAATTGCAATGCGAAAACGGCGCTTGAAGAAATGCTTGCCGTGCAGGAACGGTTTGGCAAAACCGGCGGCAATGTGGCTTACCACGCGTACCAAAGCTTTAAAACCGGAGAGGTTACGCCGGAGCAATGTCACAGGCTCGGCGTTGAGCTGGCGCAAAAGATGTGGAGCGACAGATATCAGGTGCTGGTTGCGACCCATTTTAACACGGGAACGCTGCACAACCATTTCGTTCTTCAGCCGGTGTGTCTGTGGGACGGCAAGAAATACGACTGCAATAAGCGCGAGTATTACCGCATGCGGAAGCTGTCCGACGAGATGTGCCGCCGCGAGGGGCTGACGGTGATTGAAAATCCCGGCAGGCGTGCGCCGCGACAAATTTATTTTGCCGAGAAAAACGGAGAGCCGACCAAATATAATCTTATGCGCGAGGCAATCGACGAGGCGCTCTCCTGCAGCTGCAGCGAGGCGGAGTTTGAGACTGCGCTGCGGCAGCTCTGCTACCGCGTATATCTCGGATTTAATGTGAAGTATGCGACAATTCGTTCGCTCGGCTCAAAGCGCGGAACACGGCTTTACAGGCTCGGCGAAGAATATGACCGATCGGCAATCTTTAAGAGGCTCGATGAAAATCTGCAATATGACCGACTGAACACCAATCAGCGGTACGAAGCTCGATTTTATAAGTTCACCTATACTTGGGTGGACGAGCACCCACCGCCGCCGGAATATAATTTGCGGAAAGCGTTATACAGCTTTAATGTTGACCGCGCGTCGCTCATTGAAATTTATGCGGTGCTGTTTGTGCTGATTTTGGATTTGACCATTCAGACGATTAAGTCGGCGGTGGAGCTTCTCTTGCCCGAAACACAGGTACCCGAATGCGTTATTGCGGCTTGTATGAAACCGAAATCGCCTGAAATGCGCGAAACCACGCGGTTTGCCGAGAGGTACACGCGGCAGCTGATGCTGCTCTCGCAGGAGAAATTCGGAAGCATAGACGAGGTGCGGGCTTATATTTCCGACCGCGAGCTGAAAATTGCCGAGGTGCAAGCCTATCGCGAACACTGGAAAAACAAGCTGAAAAGTGCCAAAACGCCCGAACAAGCTGCTGAATACACCCAAAAACGAAACCGCTGCACCGAAATGCTCAAAAATCTGCGCTTTCAAAAACAGGTTGCAGGAACGCTCGTTACCGACGAGCCGAAAATCAAACAGCTGCTGAAATCCGAGCAGAATATTCAGCGCGGCAACGATCCATACGAGTGGGCGAACGGCTACCGTATGCGCGACGCAAAAACCGACAAAACACTGTCAAGATAAACCGAAACTATCCGTTTCAAATTCAAATTTTCGATTAACATCTTCGGAAACGGCTGACGGAATAACCGTCACGGTGAATGAAATCACCAAATTTAACCAATAATGAAAATGTGAGGAGTTTGATAAAATGGAATTTGTAATGGATAACGAACTGAAGCTGGCAAAGGTGTGGTGCTCCCACGCCGACCAAAGGGACGAGTCAAAGCAGCAAAAGCTAAAGGAATTTATTGCCGATTGCAGGAAAAAGAAAATCTTCGTCTGCGTTTATGAATCGGGCGACGGCAGCCTTTTGGAAAACACCAAAGAGCTGCTTGCCTACAATCTTAATAACCCGACACCGCGCGCAAAGACATCAAAATCGCGCGACGCGAGGTAAATTTGGGGCGGCAGCTTTGCCGCGTACATAACTCTTAACATTTTTAAATATCACTTTTCGTTCGGCTGCAAGTCAGAGAGTTAAAAATAGGGAACATTTGCGGGGATTTACCCTATCAAATGTTCCCTATAAATTTATTTATAACACTCGGAAAATGCGGGGCGCATATCCTCAATATCCGCGCGCGAGATCCCGTATTTTGCCGATAACGTCTCCCAATTGCCCCTTACGGTATCAAGTATGCCGGCGGCAATTTCTTTTGCCTTTTGACTTTCAATGCCGAACCGCGGTGCGGTTTCTATTGCCAGCGGCACCGAAATCATATTATCGGTTTCGTTGACATTTAAAGACAGCTCGTCGCCGTAAGGCACGGGGTTTACATCATACAGAGGAGAAAGCTTCCAACCGCTTTTACAGTATATAAAAGCGTGATTTCGCAGATGATCGTCTGTGTTTGAAACTGCCATGTTGAATACGATTCGTTTCCACAGCTCAATTAAATCGTCTTTAGGATTGCTGCCGTTTGATTTGATAAACGACGCAATATCAAGGTAGCTTGTTCCGTCGGCGGCGGAAGCGCCGTCTGTCTTTTTAAGCAAGGTCATAGCCGAGGCAAAGTGAATTCTTTTCTTTTTATCACGATCAAAGCGCTTTACAAGAAATGTACTGCCGTACTTTGAGAACTTTTCAACCTTAGATTCAGGGACATTCAGTCCGCAAAGTCTCGCCAAATCGGACGCAACCTTTTCCCATGCGCCGGTATTGTTTTCATCGTTTTTAGACGGAAATTTCGCTATCCATAGCTGCCCCTCGGTGTCGGTCACCGTTGCTTTCGGTCTTGCGCCGCCGAGCGAGGAACCGGGTCTGAGCAGCTGATTCAGCCATTTTTCGTTTAACGAGTCATCGTTTTCAAACTGACGGGAAGCCTCCTCCAATGTGCGCAGCGTTGTCCATGGCGGTGCGGCGGTTTCCCTGTCGCAGGATAAAAACTCTCCGTCGAGGTCTGTTTTAAAGCGAATGCCGCCCATTCGTGTCTCATCATAAACGCCCAAAAGATAATCGCTTTCAAGAAGCTTTCTCGGCTTGCGCTTTTCGCGGTCGGCAAGCTTGCGCTCCTTTTTATTCATCAAAACCCGTCCCCAGCGGTCGGGCGAAGCGTCGGAAAAGACGCCGAAAATGCTATTTCCGTTCGGAAACTGTCTTCCGACAAAGGGAAACAAATCGGGGTCAATGCTCGTGTTCCCGTTATTCTGTTTTAACCATTCTTCTGTATATTCAAAGGAATAGCTTTCGCCGCCTTTAATGACATCGACATATAAATTACCCATATGCACGGGCGTGTCGCCCGAAAAATCATCAAATACATAAATCGTTTTCATGCCTTGCCTCCTTACCTTTTATTTTTGCCCATTAAATCCATATCCTGCAGCTTTCTGCCGAGTTCGTCGTCGCCTGCGATTTTTAAGAGGTCTTTATCCATATTGTTGAGCGCGTGCAAAACAGCGGCGTAAATACCGATGGCAACCGACGGATTGCCGTTTTCCACCTTCCACAGCGTCGAGCGGCTGATTCCCGCACGCTCGGCGACCAATGTTGCGGACAGCCTTCTTCTGAGCCGTGCCATTTTTATTTGCTCACCCATAGTTTTAAGAATATTTTCCGTATCGGGCATAATATTATACGCTGCATTTTTCATTTGCACTCACCTCTTGTGTTTTCTATTATAAACACTTAATGCTGTTTTGTCAATAGTAGCGAACATAAATGACTTAGCAACAAGATTCCTCTTGATACGTATTGACTTTTGGCTTCGATTGTATTACAATGTTGTTAGTTAAAAATATAGAAAGGAGAAACAAAGTTGAAAATTGACGGATACGCCCGAATTTCGGTGGATTTGCAGGAAGACAGCCACGAGAATACAAGTATCGAAAACCAAAAACGAATCATTCGCGACTTTGTGGCAAAGGAATTTCCCGACGCGGAGCTGACGATATACGAGGACAGAGACCGAAGCGGCTACACCTTTTCTCAACGCGAAAACTATCAGAAAATGCGCAAGGAGCTGATAAACGGTGATGTGCGTATTCTAATCGTCAAGGATTTCTCCCGTTTTTCACGCCGCAACAGCTTAGGACTTTTGGAGCTTGAAACGCTGCGCGACGCCGGTATTCGCATTATTTCGATAGGCGACAATATCGACTACCCCACGCGCGACGACTGGATGCTCATTCAGTTCAAATTTCTGATGAACGAAATGCCGGTCACCGACACCTCGAAAAAAATCAAGCAGATGATAGACAACCGGCAGAAAAACGGGCAGTGGATCTGCGCCGTGCCCTATGGCTACCGCATTACCAACACCAAAGAAATGACCTATGAAATCGATCCGCCTGCGGCGGAGGTCGTGCGCGAGGTTTTCAGACTTTACAACCTCGGTTGGGGGTACAAAAAAATCGCAAATCACCTGACCGACAGCGGCGTGCCGACCCCGAGGGCAAACGAGATTGCCCAAAAGGAAGCCGAGGGAAAGGCAACCAAGCTTACCGCGCGCAATGAATGGAGCATTATCACGGTGCAGGCAATTCTCAAAAACGATTTTTACATCGGCACGCTCCGTCAGCGCAAGTACACGCGCAAGGGCATTAACGGCAAGGATGTAAAGCTCGGCGATGAGGACAATATCGTGATAGAAAACGCGCACGAGCCGATTGTGGACGGCAAGACCTTTGCCTATACAAAAGAACAGCTCCGGCTGCGCTCAAATGGCAATTATCGCGGTGAAAAGAAGTATGCCACCGATTATTCCGGCTTTATGTTCTGCGGCGACTGCGGCAGCCCGATGTTCTCCATGTCCCGCCCCGATCTGTCACCCGCCTACACCTGCGGTACATACCACAAGCGAGGACTCAAGGGCTGCACCTCGCACCATATCCGTGTGGATGTACTTGATAGACTTCTAAAAGAATTTATCCTTCGCGTGCGCGATAACTGCAAGGGTATGATTGACGAGCTGCAAAAGACGATTGACGAGCAGCCCGAGCGCGAGGAACAGCTCGGCGCGACGGTTGAGAGCATTGAAACGCAGCTTAACGAGGCAAAAGCAAAGCTCAAAGCGCTGTATAAAGAAAAAATGCTGATTGACGCGGGGCTGTCCGACGCCAAAAGCCGAACCAAGGCGGCGCTTTACGACGAAATGGAGGAAGAGCTGCTCACCCGTATTGAAATGCTCGAAAAGCAATTCGGCGATGTCAACAACATGCGCAACAATATGATTACCGCCAACCGAAAGGCGAAAACGGTTATCGAAGTCTTTGACGGAGTGCTTAAAAAAGAAAAGCTCGACAAGCGCGACATCGGCTTGATCGTTGAGAAAATCACGGTGTTTGAGGATCATTTGAATGTCAGGCTCAAATCCGATGTGGACGAGCTTTTGTCGCTTGAGGATACGGAGCACACCGTAAATTTTAAGTCGGGCAGTAAGGATATCGCAGTTACCCAAAGGTCCGCGAACCGCGCGGACAAGGTCTTTACTGTCAATGTTATCAGAGAGGGCGACCCGCTGGAAATATACACCGACGCGGACGGTGAGGTCATTTTCAAAAAATACTCGCCTATGGGCGAACTGTCGGAATTTACGTCGCAGTACGCCGATGTGCTTTACAGGGCTACAAACATGCCCGTAATCGTGACCGACCGCGACCATGTAATTTCGGCGGCCGGACTTTCGAAAAAAGATACAATTGATAAGCACATTTCGCAGGCTCTTGAAACAATTATGGAAAACCGAGGAAGCTTTGTCGCAGGTACCGATAAATACGCGCTCTCCCCCGTCGAAGGACTTGACAGAAACGCCGCCGTGGCATATCCGATAGTAGGAAGCGGAGACGTTTCCGGTGCAGTCGTTCTCCTGTTCGGGGAAAACGGAACTCTCCCCTCCCAGTCGGAAATAAAATTAGCACAGGTTGCATCCTCTTTTTTAGGAAAACAGACGGAAGAATAAAATCAGAACGGCTCGCCGAAATGGCGAGCCGTCACGTTTTATTATACCCAGTCTTTAAACACATCCGCAATATTATTCTCATTAAACTTTATGCAGACGTCGTCGTTTATAACAAAGTTCAGTCTCCACGTATGATAAATTCTGTCCCCGATATCGACTCTCTGAATCACGGAATTATCAGCATTCGAATATTTAATTATCGTATTTTCGTTTCGGTCGTATATGACATAGTCTTTATCCGTCAGGTCAACCAAAAATTGCATGTCTTCATCAATTTTTAATACCTGCGAAACCTTCTTCATCGTTCTGTCGTAAACAAGTCCCCTGTCGTATTTATGCGCGTCCATATTATTCTCGTCATATCTCAACGTCGGTCTTACCGTCCAATAGCTCATAATCATATAAACCGCATTATCGTCGGCATAGCTTATCGTAAAATCTCCGCCGTCGTTCTTAAAAAACGGTTCGTCTTCCCCGTTTAAATAATACCTTATCCTCGAAAACCACAAATCTCCGTCATAATCGTAAAGGACAAGGGGTGTTTCGTTTTCATAATTGAGAGGGTTCGACTTCTTAAATTCAGCAATGCACCTCATGGAATTATACACACGGTTTCCAGAAAGATTCAGCGCAGGCTCTTTATACGAAGTGTCATGTATAAATTGAATCCAAAAAATACATAATGCCAGAATAATCACCGTAGGCGGGATTATAACTAACGTTATCTTTTTTCTTTTGGCTGTCATAACAATGCTTTCCTTTCTTTTTCAGTTTAATTTTATTACATCTTTAATTCCGTAGCATCCGCCGAATAAAACAAGAGTATCATCATTCGCTCGTTCGATGTAATAATTCATAAAATTTTTAAGATTGCATTCTCTGAAGAACTCCGATTCTCCCGAAGAATAATGATATGTAAACAACGCGCTTTTATTATAATCGTAGTAAATACATTTTTCATCATCCGCATAAACCAACAACTGTTTTTCACCCGAATTAAAAACGACCTTCGCCTCTGATTTATCAAAATCCGCGATAATAACGCGCGATTTTTTTGATTCGATTGATTTAGAGTACCACGTGCCCGAAAAACTCATACAAACGCCCTTGTCATTGTATTTTTTTACATAACCTCCCGATAATCTTTCGTCATCAGGCGATAAAAATACGTTTTCGTCCGGAGAATCGGGATTCGGAATAAACAGACCGTCGTAAAATTTACCGTCATAAACTTTAATGTCATGCTCGGCTTTAACAGGATACGCGTATACTTCTTTATTCTGTGAAATCTCGGGATAAACCCGAAAAGAATAATATTTTTGCGTTTCATAATCATAACCGCTTACATATATGCCGTTTTCATCCGAATAAAGATAATTATGCTTCTCATAAAAATTACCGTAATTTTCAAAACTTTCGCATATCGCCGAAATATACGCGTCCGAAACCTTGGTAATAGAATCCGAATCGCAGTTATAGAAAAATATGTTTTTGTTCGTTATAAATGCGATAATGTTATCATACCCTGCGAATGAAAAAACCTTGCCCGAATTGAACAGAAATTCGCTCTTTCCGTCCTCATACACATAGATTCCGTGCCGTACTATCAGCGAATCATTATAGTAATATACTTTTCCGCCGTAGGAAATACAATGGCGTTCGTACGCTTCGGGAAAATCCGTACGCACAGTGAGAGCCGGGTAATAATGTACGGTATCTGTTCTGTCAAGACAAATAAACGAAAACAGCATAAAAACTACGTAAAGCACGCCGATAGAGGAAAAGATAACTTTTTCATACCTTTTCATTTACATTTCCCTCCCGTCAGTCTCTTTTTGCGGTATTAATATTATCAAACCCTATTTCCATAAAACCTATTGTATCGGAATCAAACACGAGCGACAGCTCTTTTCTGCCGGATTCTTTTGAAACTATGTCTCCCGTGATGATTTTTATTTTCCCGCCTCCGCTGACGTTCAATTTATTTATAAACAAACTAATATTGCCCGTAAGCTCGAATTTATGATACCGTCCGTTCTTTTCGAGAATAAACGTAACCTTTTCAGAGTCGGAATCAATTTTAAACTCTTTCAATACCGAATTATTAAAGACATTATTTTTATTTAAAACCGTTTTAATAACGGGTATTTTATCATTTTTAATATAACAGTCGTTTCCGGAGCCTTTTATGTTACAGAATTCGTCGTAAATTTCATAGAATTTTTGAAGTCCGTCTTTTAACGTATAATTTTCTACAATAACGTCAAACCAGTTTTCGCCCTTGCAAGCCGAAAGTTTACCGAGCGCAAAAGCATTAAAATCCTTAAACACACTGTCGTAAGTAAACTGCTTCGAGCTGTCGCAAAACGCCTCAAAACTGTACGAAAGCGTTTTCTTTACGTCGTACAGCGTATGAAAAATACCGAACGTGTACCTCGACGCGTAAATATCATCATAAATAGGGTCTTTGAGAACTGCGGGCAGGAGCGAGTATTCTTTAAGACAATTTATAAATTCCAAATACTTCTCTTCGTCCGATAATTTCATATTATCAAATACCGTATCATACGGCTTCACGCTGTTAAGATTGTATTTATTTTTAATAAAAATATTAAATCCCGGCAGAATTCTGTTTTCCGTCAGCCCGAGAACCCGCGGTTCGGCTTCATCCGAGAGACAAAAATGATAACCGTCTATGAAGCTTTTTGCGCCGGTGTATGTACGTATATATTCGTTATCAACAAGCCGTGATATCATTTTCGGTGTGCGATTCATTAAACTCACCCTCCTTGTTACGCTTATATTGTACCATATTATTCTTAGAAAAGGGCGAAATGAAACCATTTGTATCTAAATTGTAATTAATTTGTAATAAAAAGTGAGACCGAGGAATAACTTCGATCTCACTTATATTTACTTACTTATAAAAAATCGCTTACCACTTATCAAAATATCTGTTGAGCGTATTTTCGATTCCGCGCGGGAGTTAAACGAATTATGTATTTTTTTTAAGAACTTCATTTATTCGCCCTCCTTGATTTTTAAGCAGATAACCCTGCCGGAAAAATCGGAAACAAATATATTCTCCCCGTCAGTCGCTGATTTTGAAAAAATCGGCGAACCGATATCGACGGTTTTCGTTATCTCCCCGTCGGGATTCATAAAGTAGAGCTTGCCGTCAGACGCGCCGAAAACGAGCGTGTTATCCTCAAGCTTTAATATCGACGGTTCGACAGTCTCGGCTTCTGAGTTTGTGTAGGGAGCCGTATAAATCAAAGCCGAACCGACCTCGACGGTTTTAATTATCTCGTCTTTATTTATATCATATATAACAACGCCCTTGTTCGCAGTCGGGATATATGCCTTTTCGCCGATAATCAACGGCTGTGCGCTCGACGAAAAATTATAATTTTCAACGTCCTTTTTCGTTTTAATCTTACCCTCGTTTAAATCGACCGTCATAATCGCGTCCGAATCGGCAATAAGCAATGTGTTTTCGTCAATAACGGCGGGAGTCGAGCTTCTGAATCTCAAATCCTCGTCCTTTATTTCGAAAATCTGCCTGCCTGTGTCCTTATCGAGAATGACGAGCGCGTCCCAGTGCGAATTTACGATTAATTTATTTCCTATAACAATAAATTCCGCCGGGGAGGGCTCTCCGTAACCTCTGATATTCTCCCAGACTTTTTCACCCGTTTTAATATTGAGAGCGGTAATACCGGAAGCAGAACCCGTATAAACAATACCGTCCGAAACACATATACCCGAACTCGTATCGAGAGCGGAGCCTAAATCGACCTTTGTTTTCCATAATTCTTTTCCGTCATAAGTGTCAAGAGCGTAGACGTTTCCCGCACTGTCCTGAATTATAACCGTTCCGTCCTCGACGATTATGTTATTCTTAATTGTATTTTCTGTTTTATAAGTCCATGCGACTGCGCCGTTGAGAGCAGAAAGGCACGTAACACCGCAGTTTATCGGGTACGAATCGTCAACAGTGCCCAAGTAAACGAATCCGTCTTTTAATACGGTATCACAGAACAGAACCCTGCCCTCGAGCTGTGTCGTCCAAACGGCAGATTCAACCGCGTCGGGATTCGAATTGAATTTATAATAAGCCATATCGGCGCTAACCGTGCCGTCGGCTGAAATATTTATAATTCTCAATCCGCTTACGGACGAATCAATGCCTCCGCAGTCGGGGCGGGCGGTGCTTATATTAACAACGCCATCGTTTTCCTCGATATAATTATGATGATAATGACCGAAAACCCACGCGATAAGATTATGCTTTTTTAAATCAAGCTTTTTTCTGTCAAACGATATGACGTAATCATCCGACGGAGAATCGGTATGATTAAATATTACAACCTTCATATTTTCATCGGTATTTTTAAGGTCGTTTTCAAGCCATCTCCAGCGGTCGTTTTTGTTATATCCCGATTTATAATCGCCGCCTGTCTGAAACGGAGTTACGACATAGTGAACGTTGCCAACCTCGAAAGAATACCATACGGGGCCGTATATGCTCTCAAAAAGCTCCTCGCCGTACTTACCCTCGACATAGTCGTGGTTGCCGATTATATAGCGAACGGGAACGTCCATGTTTTCGCTGTTCATACCCTCGATATGCTTTTTAAGTCCGTCTATATAGCAGATATCGCCCGTGTGAATCAAAAACGCGGGATTTTTTTCATTTATTGTATCTTTGATAAAGTCAATCCACTCGCCTACTCCCTTTTCGCCGATTTCCGTATCGGATATCTGAATGAAGCTGTGCGCCTGACCTTTTTCAATATCCGACTTTTCAAGTGTAAAATCATAGCCCTCGCTCTTATCTTTATCTGCTGAAATATAGTAATTTTCCGTCGTATACCCCGCAGGGACGGTGACGGTGATAAATCTCGTTTTTCTGTAACCTTTTAATTTAAACGCGCCGTTTTCGTCCGTCTTTACAACGTTTCTGCCGTCTGACACGCTGACGCCGGATAAGGGCTTGCCGTCATTGGTAACCGTACCCGAATAGCCTTTTCCGGGCATGAATATTACGCCGAGAACGACAGCAACAGTGACAGCCGCGAGTGCGGGGATTATAATTAGAAGCTTCTTTTTCATAAATTTATAACTCCTGAATAAAACATACCGGCATTACGCCGTCTTAATGTTGATTATACATAAAACTCTTAATAAAATCAACGCTTTAATATTTTTTTGACGGATTAATTTTGTCTATATCGGTTAATACTACATTTAAGCCCGTTACATAATTTTTCGGGGGCTGAAAAAATGCAGTATAATAAAGTCGAAATATGCGGAGTGGACACGTCAAAATTAAAGGTAATGAGCGAAAAAGAAAAAATGGAATTACTGAAAAAAGCGCAGGCGGGCGATAAAAAGGCATGCGACGATCTCGTAAAGGGCAACCTAAAGCTTGTGTTAAGCGTGGTTCAGCGTTTTTCAAACCGCGGAGAAAATCCGGAGGATCTTTTTCAAGTCGGCGTTATCGGGCTTATAAAGGCGATAAGAAATTTCGACACTTCGCTTGACGTTCGGTTTTCGACGTATTCATGTCCTATGATAATCGGCGAGATACGGCGGTATTTAAGAGACAACAATGCCGTCAGAGTCAGCCGTTCCATGCGTGATACGGCATATCACGCCATGCAGGTAAAGGAAAAAATACAGAACAAATACCACCGTGAAGCGACTGTCGACGAAATAGCGAAGGAGCTTGATTTGCCCAGAGAAAACGTCGTAATCGCCCTTGAAGCAATCGTCGACCCCGTATCGCTTTTTGAGCCTATATACTCGGACAACGGCGACGCGGTATATGTTATGGATCAGGTCGGCGACTCGACGACGGATTCGGACTGGATAGACGAAATAGTAATCCGTGAATCGCTTCAAAATTTAAACGACAGAGAGAAAAAGATTATGAATATGCGTTTTATGAAAGGCATGACGCAAATGGAGGTCGCAAGCGAAATCGGCATATCGCAGGCGCAGGTGTCAAGACTCGAAAAATCGGTTATAAACAGAATTAAAAATCCGGGATAATCGCGTTTCGTTTTGAATAAATATTACTCTGTAAGGGGTGATATAATGCAGTGTTCAATCAGCGAGCTTTGTCAAAAGGACGTTATAAACACATGCGACGGCATTAAAATAGGATGCGTCGACGACGTAAAGGTCGACTGCACGACGGGCAAAATCGTCGCGCTGATAATCTCCGGAAAAAACGGATTCTTCGGCATGGGAAAAAGCGATGATCTTTGTATAGAATGGAATTGCATAGAGGTTATAGGAAGCGACACTATTCTCGTAAAGTGCGTCGACTACCACCCGCCGTGCAAGAAAAACAGAACTCCGCTCGACGCGATGTTCAAATAAAAAAAACGCGCTTCTTTGCAAAAATCACCTGCAAAAAAGCGCGTTATTATTTTAATTATCTGTCTTTACCGCGATTGTCGTTTCCGGAACGTTATAATCAAACGGAAAATTGTGTTCGGGCGTATTTTCATCTAATCCGAAATACTCCGCTGCGATTTTTCGGCTTTCTTCATGTAAAGCCGAGCTTGCGGAGTCGGACATATACAAAACCCGAGCCCACAGCGAAACGGGAAATATTCTTTTTACGCTGTCAGAATACAATGAACCGTCATCCGGGGTTTCGTATAGCTTGAGAACATACGGAGCGTTTGACGACGACGGATTATAAAACGTCATTGCGACAGGCGTAAACGAACCCGATACGGAGTAAAGCAATCCGTTTTGAGCAGTCCATTCGTCATAAAGACACAGCGCGTAAACTTTCGTTTCGCGAATACCTCGTTTAACCCTGAGAATTTTGTTCGAAACCGTTTTAAATTCGCCCTCCAGATACTTTCCGTCGTTATCGGAAAAAACGGCGGAGTCCACCGCGGTTTTAAGCTTATCGGGCATATTGTCCCGAGTATATCTGTCCGTAAGAAAACACGCGCCTGTAATTACACACAGCGCAATGCACACCGCAAGTAAGGCTTTTGCTGGCTTTTTGCCGTTCATAACGGATTTAATACGTTCTTTTACGGTTACCTCGCCGAACGACAGCGGGCAGATCGAAATTCTGCTTTCCTTAACAGAGAAGTCAAACAGAGCCTGCATATAGTCCGATCTCTGCTCTTTATCCATATTTATAATTATACTTTCGTCGCATGCAAGCTCAATGTCACGGCAAAGCAGTACAAAACTTAATATGACAAACGGATTGAACCAGTGTACAGCCGTAATTAAAAATCCGACAGTTTTGGTTATATGGTCGCGCCGTCTGATATGTGCGTTCTCATGCAGTATAACGCTTCCCCTGTCGGCAGGCGAAATATTAAACGGCAGGTATATCTTAGGCTTAATAAGTCCGAAAACAAACGGCGAAGAAACATTGTCACACTCGTATACGTTTTCAGTAAACAAAACTGCGGTGCCGACTTTTCTTTTAAGCATAAAATAACTTATGACGGCGTAAATCAGAATTCCGACAGCGCCCGCAAGCCAGATATACGAAAATATATCCGCAACCGCAGCAGTGTTTACGGATGAAAAGACAGAGGATCCCGTAATCTTATCCGCCGCGATATCGACCGGAGATATCCCCGAATTAATTATAAAAGAGCCGCCGGCAGAGCTCCCATGAGCTATCACCTGAGAACTCGGAACGAGACTTGCCGGACTGCCGGGCAGATTAGGACATACAAGTCTGACTGCGACGTTTCCCCATAACACGATTCTGAATTTTTTCGGCATTTTCTTAAAAACAAGTCTTATGAGCATAACGGCAAGTATAAGCCACACCGCACTCAGACTCATATTGAGAATATAAACAAAAATATCGGAAATCATTGTTTTTCCCTCCTGTATTTGTCTATCATCTCCTGAATTTTGTCCGCTTCATCGTCCGACAGTCTGCTGTGCTTAGTAAACGACGCGATAAATGCCGGCAGTGAGCCTTCAAAAGTGCGCTCAACCATTTCATCGATTTCGGCAGCCTGCGCCTCGTCCTTGCTTATAAGCGAGGTAACCACGCTGTTTTCGTTTTTCACAACACCTCGCTGTGAAAGACGTTTAATCACGGTGTACGTGGTAGTCGGCTTCCATCCGAGCTTTTCCGAGCAAAGACGTACAAGCTCACTGCTTTTTATCGGTTCATGTTCCCATAGAATGAGACAAAATCTGTATTCGCTTTCGAAAATTTTGGGCGTTTCCATTATAAAAACCTCCTCTAATGCGTTAGAGTCATTTTCAGTCTAACACATTAGAGTAACTTTGTCAAGAAAAAATGCTGTAATCAATGCAGATAAATGCAAAGATTACAGCAAGCAAACAAAAATTTAACCCGGTAAATTATTGTTTGTTATTCTATTTCCGAAACAAGCACGGGTCTGTGTTCGGCTACGGATTTTTTCGCCGCGAGAGCGACTCTGACCGACTGCATACCCGCATGGATTCCGACGGGAACATCGGTATCGTTTTCACATGCACAGACAAACTGTCTCATTTCCTCGGAGAATGACTCCATATATCTTTCAAGGAAGAAGAACAGCGGCTTCTCGCCCGTAACGCCGTTTGCGTCTGAAACTACGGCGGAGGAAAGAGTGTCGTTCGACGTTGCGACCATACCCTTTGAGCCGAACAGCTCCGCTCTCTGGTCGTAGCCGTACGCCGCGCGTCTTGAATTATCGATAACGGCAAGTGCGCCGTTTGACATCTTCAGCGTAATAACCGCCGTATCAACATCACCCTGTTTGCCTATCTCGGGATCAACAAGGACTGCGGAATTGACGTAAACCTCTTGAACGTCGGAATTCGTAAGAAACGCCGCCATATCGAAATCGTGAATAGTCATGTCAAGGAAGATTCCGCCCGAAACGGCAATGTATTTGGGGTTGGGAGGCTCAGGATCTCTCGAGGTGATTTTAAGAATATGCGCGCCGCCGATTCTGCCGTCGTCGTATGCCTTGCGGATTGCGGCGAAGTTATGGTCGAATCTGCGGTTAAATCCGACCTGAAGCTTAACGCCCGGGTGTGAATCGAGTGCGTCGGCAACCTCTTTTATTTTAGCAATCGAATGATCGACGGGCTTCTCGCAGAAAACGTGCTTTCCCGCGTTGATCGCCTCTATTGAAACAGAAGCGTGCGTATCTGTCGACGAGCATACGAGAACTGCGTCAATATCATCATCCTCGATAATTTTGTGATAATCCTCATATATTTTTTCAACGCCGAAGCCATTGATAAACGACTTGGTTTCATCATTCATAAACGGATCTGCAACCGCCGTTACGACCGCGTTTTTTACATGATACGAAATGGATTCAAGATGAACCTTGCCGATTCTTCCCGCTCCGATAATGCCTATTCTGAGCATAAATTATCTCCCTTTTATTAAAATTTCAATACATTATACAATTAAATTGTGCCGTCCCATGTGGAAACAACGGTGTTTTTGCCCTCGTCCTCGTCGAACCAGCGGGTCGTAACGGTCTTTGACTCCGTATAGAATCTGTACGCGTCCTTGCCGAGGCAGTGGAGATCGCCGAAGAACGAATTTTTATGACCCGAGAACGGGAAGAATCCGATGGGTACGGGGATTCCGACGTTAACGCCGACCATACCGCCGTCCGTATGACGTACGAATTCTCTTGCAAAATATCCGTTCTGCGTAAAAATAACGGAACCGTTTGCATAAGGATTTGCGTTCATGATTTCAAGCCCCTCATTGAAATCCTTGCATCTCTTAATGCAGAGTACGGGGCCGAAAACCTCGTCCCTGCCTATCGTCATGTCCTCTGTTACATGATCGAATACCGTGGGACCTACATAATAGCCGTTTTCGTAACCCTCAACAACACAGTTTCTGCCGTCAAGGACAAGCTGTGCGCCCTCCTTTACGCCCTTATCGATATCGGCGATAACCTCGTCGTAATGCTTTTTATATGTAATGGGTCCGAGCTTGGAAGTCTTATCGTAAGCGGGGCCTACTTTGATATTTGAAGCCTGCTTTTTAAGCTCGGCGACGAATTTATCGGCAATACTCTCCTCTACGACGCAGCATGAGAGTGCCATACATCTCTGACCGGCGCATCCGAACGCGGAGTTGATAACTCCCGCAACGGTTCTCTCAATGGGAGTGTCGGACATAACGAGCGCATGATTCTTCGCCTGGCAGAGTGCCTGAACTCTTTTGCCTGACTTAGCCGCTCTCTCATATATAAGCTTGCCTACGGGGGTCGAGCCTACGAACGTGATACCCTTGATGTCGGGATGGTCGAGGAGAACATTTATCTCATTTCTCGAACATGTTACGATATTGATAACGCCGTCGGGAACGCCGGCCTCTTTATAAAGCTCTGCAATTCGAAACGCGGTTCTCGGAGTGAGGCTCGCGGCTTTTAATACTAATGTATTACCGCACGCGATACATGTCGGAGCCATCCAGCCGAACGGAATCATAGCCGGGAAGTTAACGGGGACGATACCTGCGAAAACGCCGAGAGGCTCGCGGTATTTAACGGTGTCGTAACCTCTTGAGGCGTCCATAATGCTCTCGCCCATCATAAGAGACGGAACCTGCGTCGCAAGCTCGGTACCCTCCTTTGCTTTGAGTACGTCGCCCTCGGCTTCCGCCCAGACCTTGCCGTTTTCCTCGGCTACGAGCATAGTAAGCTCATCCATGTGCTCCATAATAAGGTCGCGGATCTTGTACATGATCTGCGCTCTCTTGACAGCGGGGGTTCCGCTCCAGCCGGGGTACGCAGCTTTTGCCGCCGCAACAGCTTCGTTTACCTCATCTGCGGTACAGCACGGAGCATAGCCCGTAACCTCGCCCGTCGATGGATTGTGAAGATCGTAGTATTTGTCAGTCTTTGACTCAACGTACCGACCGTTGCAGAAATATTTTAATTTTTCAGCCATTATTATATCTCCTTTTGATTATTTTTGAATTATAAGCCCGTCTTTTCGGCAATGTATTTTCTCGCTTTTAACGCGTATTCAAACGGATTCGCGGCTGCGGGATCCTGCTCGGCTTCAACGAGTACGTAGCCCTCATAGCCGTTATCGCTCAACACGTCGAATATCGGAGTAAAGTCGATAGCCCCGTCGCCGGGGACGGTAAATGTTCCGAGTCTGACGCCCTGTAAAAACGAAAGGTGATTTTTCCGAACCTCTTCGATTTTTTCGGGGCGGATATCTTTAAGATGAACATGCTTGATTCTGCCTATGTATTTTTTAAGAACGGACATATAGTCCTCACCGCAGTATGCAAGATGACCCGAGTCGAAAAGCAGACTGAAATATTCGGGGTCGGTATTCTCCATAAGTCTGTCGATTTCCGCTTCGGTCTGAACAACGGTGCCCATATGATGATGGAATGTAAGAGCAATGCCCATGTCCTTGGCGATCTTGCCGAGCTTGTTTACGCCGGTGCAGAGCTTATCCCATTCCTCGTCGTTCATAATGTATTTTTCCTCGAAAATTGCCTTGTCGGTGCCCTGTATGGAATGACCCTGTTCGCTCATTCCGACGACCTTTGCGCCCATTTTCTTTAAAAACGTGATATGCTTTATAAAATCCTTTTCCGTTTCTTCATAAGGCTTTGTAGTAAGAAAAGCGGAGAACCATGCGTTGCATATCCTCATTCCTCTTAAATCGAGAGCCTTTTTGAGAACGTCGGGATCCTTAGGGTATTTGTTGCCTATTTCACAGCCCGTAAAGCCTGCGAGAGCCATCTCCGAAATGCACTGTTCGAACGTGTTTTCACTGCCCAAGTCGGGCATATCGTCGTTTGTCCAAGCAATCGGAGCAATACCGAGTTTAACTTTGTTTTTATCGAGCATATCAATATTTCCTCGCTTTATTCAAATTCTTTTTCTTATTTTCGTAAGCTTCGTTTACGCTCTTTTTAGAACTCGTCGAAGCAATGCCCACGTGCCACCATGCGCCGTAGCCGTCCGTCATGGTTTTGGGCAGAACCTTTATATCGATAAGAGTCGAAACGGTCTGCTTTTTGCTGTCCTCAAGCGCGAATCTCAATTCATCGAGATTTTTTGCGGTATAAGCTTTAACGCCGTAGCCCGAAGCGCATTTTGCAAAATCAATCGGTATAAAATCTCCGAGAAGCTCTCCGTTATCGTCACGGCTTCTGAATTCCGTAGCGAGGTTTCCTATGCCGTTACTCATCTGAAGATTGTTGATGCATCCGAATCCCGAATTGTCAAACAGCAGAACATTTATCTTCTTTTTCTCCTGAATTGAAGTAATAAGCTCGGAGTGAAGCATTAAATAGCTTCCGTCGCCGCAGAATGCGTAAACCTCCCTGTCGGGTTCGGCAAGCTTTGAACCGAGCGCGCCCGCTATTTCATAACCCATGCACGAGTATCCGTACTCCATGTTATACGAATCCTTAACGTCGGTCGTCCACATTCTCTGAAGACATCCGGGAAGAGAACCCGCGGCTGCAACGGCTATCGCGTCGGGAGAAATAACCTCTCTGATAAGCGCGACGGCGGAGGTCTGCGTGATATTGCTTCCCGTCATTTTAACGAAATCCTCGATACTGCTCTCATAGCCCGCCTTTATCATAGGCTCGAAGCTTTCGCCGTAACGGTAGTCGGCAAGACGTTTCATCTCTTTCGCCCACGCGTCTTTTGCTTCTTTTATTTCATTTGTATATCCGCTCTTATATGATAACTTCTCAAGCTTTTCGGTCAGAGCCTTTATTGACCGCTTTGCGTCGCCTACGCATTTTACCGCGTCAAGCTTATACGCGTCGAAACGCGAAGTGTTTATTGTAACGAATTTAACGTTCGGATTCTGATAAAGCGACTTTGAAGCCGTCGTAAAGTCTGAAAATCTCGTTCCGATTCCGATTATAACGTCCGCGTCCTTAGCTATCGAATTTGCGGCGGCGTTGCCGGTAACGCCTATTCCTCCGAGGTTTAGATAATGTGACGATTTTGTCGCGCTCTTGCCCGACTGCGTATCGGCGTAAGGGATATTGAATTTCTCGCAGAATGAGCAGAGCTCTTCTCCCGCTTCGGAATATCTTACTCCGCCGCCGCAGATTACGAGCGGTTTTTCCGCGTTTGCGATAATCGAAGCGATATCGTCAATCTCCTCCGGCTGAGGAACCGGACGTGCGATTCTGTGAACTCTCTTTTCAAAGAACGAATCGGGATAATCATAGCTTTCGCCCTCTACGTCCTGCGGAACAGAAACGCATACCGCGCCCATGTTTCCTACGTCCGTCAGCGCGCGCATTGCGTTTATCATGGCGGTCATGAGCTGTTCGGGACGGGAGACTCTGTCCCAGTAACGGCACACGGGCTTGAACGCGTCGTTAGTCGTTATCGAGAGAGAACCGGGCTGCTCGAACTGCTGTAAAACAGGGTCGGGCTGACGGGTAGAAAACGTGTCCGCAGGCAGTAACAGAAGCGGGATATGGTTTACGGTTGCCGTAGCGGCGGCGGTAACCATATTCGCGCTGCCGGGTCCTATCGAGGATGAGCAGGCGATAATCTTACGTCTGTTATTCTGCTTTGCGTACGCCGTCGCACAGTGAGCCATTCCCTGCTCGTTTTTGCCCTGAAAAACCTTAAGAGACCCCCTGTCCTCATCAAGAGCCTGACCTAATCCGACGACTATTCCGTGTCCGAATACCGTGAATACTCCCTCGACAAATTTTGTTTCAACTCCGTCGAAGGAAATGTACTGATTGTCGAGAAATTTTACAAGAGCCTGAGCCATTGTCATTTTAGGCATAATGATTTTTCCTTTCGTAAACTAATTTTATAAACGGAATTGAATTTCTATTTTTCGTCGAGGAGCCATTTATGCTCGTCGGATACGATTCTCGTTGTTTTATACCACGGATCGCCGTCAATGTGGCGTATCATCCATACGTAATACATATTATATCCGGGAGCTGCGGCCTGCTCATGATCCTGTCCGTTTCTTATCGTGCAGAACGAGCCGTCCACGCTCTTATATACCTCGTCACCGTTAAAGCACGCGCCGAAGCCCTGTGGTTTGTCAAACTGATAGTAATAAACCTCGGGCTGCGGGTGGTGATGGGGCGGATAGCTCGACCAGCGTCCGGGCTTGTTGAACACCTCGCCCATAACCATGTTCGAATACGGAGCGTTGTCAATGTCGAACATAGTTGAAACGACTCTGTGTCCTGAGCCGTTCCATTGACCGAGACCGAATTCCTGATAAAGGCAGTCCTCGGGAGCGTAGAATACCGCGTCGAATTTTTTATCGTTATCTGTCTGCTGAATTACGAATTCGCTCGTCTCGGCGGCTTCGATTTCAATCGGCGTATTACCGTCCGCGTGCAGGCAGTACGGCTTCATCTCGAAGGCGTCGCGTCTTGAGCATTCGCGTTCTTCGCCGTTCCATTTAAAAATAATTTTTCCTTTTATAAGAAGAACCGCAGTCTCGTCGCCCGGAGAAAATATCTTCATACTCCTCCATTTTTCAAGGCGTTTCACCGTGATATCCATATTCATATCGGCGTTTTTGCCTTTTCTCGAACACAAAACCTTTTCGCCGTTTTCATCAAAAGGTAAATTTTCGAACATAATTTATCCCTCTTTATAAATTAAACTCTTGCAACCATTTCGCCGTACTCGGCTTTTTCTTCGGCAATGAATTTTTCGACCTGCTCAACGTTCGGCATATCCTGCGAGCATGCGTGCGAAGCTACAAGCATAGCCGCGGACGCGCTTCCGAATTCAAGACAGTCGATAATCTCCTTGCCCTCGAAAAGACTGTAAAGGAATGCGGAGGTATATCCGTCTCCGCCTCCGAAGGATTTGAGAAGCTTTACGGGGAACGGCTTAATCGAAAAGCTCTTTGAGTCGTTCGTATAAGCGGTCGAACCCTCCTTGCCGTGGGTAACGATAACGATTTTCGCGTTCTTTTTCGTCCAGTAATCCGCGGATGCTCTGTCCGTACCCTCGAGTCCGAGAAGTCCCTCTGTAAGGTCATACTCCTCGCGCGAGCCGATAATCATATCTGACTTTTCCGCAACCGCCGAATAGTAAATCGCAATTTCGTCTTTATTCTTCCAGTTATACGCTCTGTAATCTATACAGAATATGACGGGGATATTGTTTTTCTTTGCAAGGCTGACAGTTTTTAACGCGGCTTCTCTCGACGGGCTTTCGGCAAGCGCGGTTCCGGAGATAAGAACAGCCGAACCCTGTTTTATATACTCCTCGTCGATATCCTCACATTCAAGCTTTAAGTCGGCAGCCTCGTTTCTGTACATAACGATGCTCGACTCCGTCGGGGACTTGATTTCCGTAAACGTAAGACCTATCTTCTCTCCGTTTTTACAGCGGACGATACGCGAGGTGTCAATTCCCTCTTTTTTAAAAAAATCGGTTACGTACGTACCGAACTGGTCGTCCGAAACACGGGCGAAAAATCCGCACTTTTTGCCCAGTCTCGCAAGTCCTACCGCGATATTCGCAGGCGAACCTCCGAGATATCTTTTAAACGTCGTACTCTCGTTGAGCGGACAGTTATAATCTACCGGATTAAGGTCGACGGCGATTCTGCCGACAAGAATAAGGTCGTATTTTTTTGATTTATTAAATTCGATGTAATTCATGAGCCTATCTCCTTATCAGTTATTGAATATTTCAATGTGTCTTTTTACATTTTCGTATACGGCATAAGCTTCGGCGGACGACAAAGCAAAATAATCGGACTTATTACCGCACAAATCGGAGCATTGTTTAGCCCCCCTTGCAAGCGCGTCGAACGAAGCCGTGGCGATATTGATTTTTCTTATTCCCAAATCAATGGCTTTTCTGAACATATCTGCGGTCATTCCCGTTCCGCCGTGAAGAACGAGAGGAACCGATACGGTTTTATGAATTTTATCAAGAATATCAAATCTCAATTCCGGCAGCGTAGGATAATTTCCGTGCGCGTTGCCTATCGCTACGGCGAGACAGTCGATCCCGGTTCTTAAAGCGAATTCCTCCGCCTTATCGGGGTCTGTGCATAAAATTTTATGCTCCGCGTTATCTCCCTCGTTTCCGCCGACGACGCCCAGCTCGGATTCAACCGTCGCGGAGTATTTTTTTGCCTTTTCGACGACCTTTTTCGTCATTTCGATATTATTCTCGAAGCTTAAAAGCGACGCGTCGAGCATTACGGAAGTAAATCCGAGTTCGAGAGCCTTATCTATACATTCGAGCGTAAGTCCGTGATCTAAATGTACGGCGATGTCGACGGACGCGTTTTTCGCGGCGGCGACCATCATCGGAGCCATTAAGTCAATCGGCGAATAGTCAAGTCTTTTTTCGGCAATCTGAAGTATAATCGGAGTATTGAGCTCCTCGGCGGCTCTGACGGCGCCCATAATCATCTCCATATTACCTACGCTGAATGCACCGGCGGCGCAGTTGTTTTTTTCGGCGTATTCAAGAATACGCGACATAGGTACGAGACTCATATCGTTATTTTCAACGCTATAGCAAAAGAGAGCCGACACCATAGACGCAATCCGCTGTATTTTGGGTGCGGAGCAGTTTTAAATCGGAGCAACACACTGCTTTGCTCGCAAAGAGCAGTGTGTGCGAATGATTGCAACAGCGGTTATATCTATCATATTTTCGTTTCGGCAAGGCAAAGGAACGCAGTAAGCCTAACGGCTTTCAAGTTTCTTTAACGCAGTCGAAGCTCAAAGAGGGTGGATATATTCCTTTGCGGTTCGACTCCCTTTTGCTGTATACGCGAAGAATCCTCCTTGTTTAAATTATATAAATATGTAAATACATAAGATTCATAATTATATGATAATACTAACACATGCCCATAACATTGTCAACATCTTAACACAATATGAGCAACTATTGTATATATTCATTCAAATTTACCCACAAAAGTGAGTAAAAATCACTTGATTAAGGCGTTTTGATAGGTTATAATGAAATAAAGATACTCAGATTGCTGATAAAAAACGGAGCTTTATATGAAAGAACAGCGCATTGACGATATGGAGATTTATATTCTCAAAAACCGCACCGCGTCGATAGACGAGCTGTGCGAACGTTTCGAGGTATCGGTGAACACAGTGAGGCGCGACATATCCGCTCTTTTACAGCGCGGAAACATTAAAAAAATATACGGCGGAGTTGCTGCCGTACAGAAGGAAGAAATTGTCGGTCTGCGCCCGTATTCAGAGAGAAATATAAAAAATTCGGAAACTAAAGCGATTCTTGCAAAAAAGGCGGCTCAGTTTGTTAAGGACAACGACGTTATTTATATAGACACAGGCTCGACGACCGTCGGAATTATCGATAATTTAAGCGATAAGAAAAACGTCACTGTCATAACAAACAGCATTTCGGTTATTATTAAGGCGCTGAATCTTGACAATATAAGACTTATCGCGGTTCCGGGCATTCTCGAACGCAAGGTTGCCGCGCTGATAGGACCGCAGGCTGTCGAAAGCTTAAAAAGCTACAACATAAACAAGGCTTTTCTTACCTGTACGGCTTTTTCAATAAAAGGCGGAGTTATGAATTCGACGCCCGAGGAATACACGATAAAGCAAACCGCGATGTCGAACTCAATGGAGCTTTATCTGCTGGCGGACAAGGACAAGTTCGGCAAGCACTCGCTGATGACATACGCGCAGATAGGCGACTTCGATTATTTTATAACCGATATGCCGAAAAACGCAAAATTTCTCAAATATCTCGCCGAACACAGAACAAATCTTATATCTATTTAATGCTATAATGATCAGGAGGAAATGAAATGAACATTCTTGCAATAGGAGCACACCCCGACGATTTGGAAATCGCCTGCTACGGCACGCTCGCAAAGTTTGTACAGCAGGGACATAACGTCTTTGTCTGCCATGCTTCGAACGGCAATCTCGGACATGTTATAATAAAGCCCGTCGAGCTTGCAAAAATCAGGACTGCGGAGGCTCAGAACGCGGCGGACATAATCGGAGCGAAGCATTATACGCTTGATATCGACGACCAGTATGTCGACTCGAACGACAACGAGCAGGTCAAAAAGCTTGTCAGAGTCATCCGCGAGACAAGACCCGACTTCATCATAACGCATACAGAGGACGATTATCACCGCGACCACGTCGAAACATACAAGCTCGTTTTCAGGGCGACGTGCTGTGCAAGCCTTGCTCATTACGACGACGGAGTAAATCTTCCGACAGTTGAAATATGTCCGCTCTATCAGATGGACACGCTTGCAAATGCGGGATTCACACCGACTGAATACGTTGATATTTCCGATACAATAGGACTTAAATTAAAAGCCCTCTCCTGCCACGACTCGCAGATAACGTGGATGAGAGAGCATGACAAAATCGACTTTATCGACTTTGTAAGAAGTTCGTCAAAGGTCAGAGGCAGCCAGTGCGGAGTCGAATACGCAGAGGGGTTCAGAGCCGACCTTCATTACGGACGAATGACGACGAAACGTTTTCTTCCGTAAAAAATACAAAAATTTCGTATTGCCGTCGGCCGACGGCAATATTTTTTTCGCATATCTATTGAACAAATCCGTAAAAAAATGTATTATATATCATATAGCAAAAGAGAGTCGAACCCATAAGGTTTATATCCACCCTCTTTCCGCTTCGACTGCGTTAAAGAAACTTGAAA
>UQQT01000021.1 GCA_900543395.1 uncultured Oscillospiraceae bacterium
GACAGCCTGCCTGCGTTTTCATCCTTGTTAAACACGGTCATACTTGTAATCAGATGTAAACTTTTAGGCGTTACCGAGTACGAGCCTGTGTTTTATAAGTATAAGAGCGGTTCCGGCGGTTCTTTTTACGTCGGAAACAAATCCGCCCGAATAGTGCTTTTTCATTGCCTTCTGAATTCTTCTGTCGAGCTTAACGGGTTCGATAACGGGGTTCTCTATCGCCTTTGTAAGATCAACCGCCATTTTCTTTTCGTCCTCTGACTTTGAGTGAACGCCCGAAGAGTCACAGCCGATATTTTGTATATACGAATATCTCGGATATACCGTCATCATTGAATTTTTGACAAGATGAGCGCCGAAGCGAACGCTCCACGAGCCGCCGTTCCCCTTTGTCTGACGGTAAAGACGGATAAACCTGTCCGAACCGTTTGAATTGAGCCGTCTGACAAAATCTAAGGAGTAAATAGAATTTTTATCCTGTAACTCCCAGTCGACGCCCGTCCAGCTTCGTTTCCACGCCGCCCAGCTGCATGAACACGAACGGTAAGAAGTGAAAATATCGTGTTTATAGTCCGGCGGAAATTCTATTTTCGGTGCAAAGCCCGCTATCACGCCTATCTCGCGGTTATTTTCGAATTTATCAAGACATTCGTTCATGAATTTAAGAAAATACTCGCTCGGCATACTGTCGTCTTCCAAAACGATTACTCTGCCGTACTTGTTTATAACCTCGGTAACACCGGAAATTACCGACGAAGCAAGCCCCATGTTTTTTTCTCTTTCGATTATTTGAATTTTTTTAAAGTCGCCCGCACTCTCTTTTTCTCTGACAGCAGCGCGGACTTCGTCAACCTTTTTTTGTCCGTCGCTGTTCTTCGCGCCGTCGCAGAAAACGAAAAGCTCGCTGTCCCTTGCGCCGATACAGTTTTTTAATGCGGAATAAACGGTATTGAAATGGTCTGCCCTGTTATAGACGAACATTACTATCGGAGCGTAAGTCATAAAACTATCCCTCGCCTTTTAATATATCCTCGTAAGCGTTTATGAGCATGTCCGCGTTTCTTTCGGGGTCATGCGTTATCAGCGCTCTTTTTCTGCCGTTTTCCGACAGCTTTTCGGCGGTTTCACGGCTGTCGAAAATCTGCTTTATCCTCCATGCGAGAAGCTCGGGGTCGTCGTTTCTGTAAAACAGAGCTTCCTTTTCGTCCTGAGCCATATCGGGAGCGCCGCCGACATAAGCCGACACGCACGGCGTTCCCACGCACATAGCCTCGCCCAATGTGTTCGGACTGTTTTCAATCGCAGAGCAAAGAGCATATACATTGGATTTCGAAAGTCTGTCGGCAACCTGCTCCGCCGTCAGCGCGCCGGTAAACTCTATATGAGCTCCCACGCCGAGATTCTCTATAAGCTTTTTAAGATACACGCCGTAGCCCTGCTTTATAATCGAGCGTTTGTCATGCTCTTCAAACGGCTTATACCCTGCGGCATATACTTTTACATCCGGGTATTCCCTTATAAGATAGGGTAAAGCCGAGACAAGAAAATGAAATCCCTTTAACGCGTAATACGCGTTGCCGACATAAATCGAGTGTGGCTCCATAGTCTCGTACGACCAGCGTTTTTCATAAAACGGTTTCCTCAAAACACGCGAGCACGTATAATATTTCGCATTGGGATTTATAGCGTATGTGTGCGCTCTGTCCCACGTCGTTCTGCCCAGTATGTAACGCGCCTTTTCTATTATTTCGCGTTCCGGCTTCATTCTCGGTTTGTACCATTTTGTCTTTCTCAAATGAAGAATCCACGCCGAAAACACGTCCGATATTCTATGCGAAAGCATCATGTCGTCTATCTGAAGCTGTCCGCACTGATACGCATACTGACCGTTCAGAATTCCCTGCATCGAAACGACTGCTTTTACGCCGTTTCTGTCGGAGGCTTCGAGCATCGCCTTTGCGTGCGGGAACTCCGTACCCTCTATCTGAATAATATCGGGCTTAAAATCGTGTATGATATCCTCGCACACAGCTATAATCTTATCATACGGCGTTGAGGAGGAATATGCAAGCGAATAGTATAAAACGTTATCGACGTTTTCCTTAAAAAGGCAGTCCGGAGAGCACTTGCAGGCAACACCCAGTTCGACTTTACCGGATTGAGAAAGCCGTAAAGCCATGCTCTCGACCCATCCTCCGAGAACCTCGGAATCAATGCCGAGCTTTTTTGAAACATTTGCGGGTATAAGATTAACGCTCCAGAGAACTCTCATTTTTTATCCCCCTCCACTTTATAATATCCTCGAAAAACATAGGAGTAATAAACATTATCATACATACGAAAGCATACGTAAACGAGTCAAGCACCGTAACGAAAAGCAATGTTACGAGCGTTGCGTTCGCGGTTCTCATTATATACGAATCATCATAATTGTTTTTATAGAAATTGGGGACGGTGTACATTACCCTTGTAAATATAACGCCGCCGGCGATTCCGTATTTTGCGAGAGTGTCAAGGAACGCTGAATGTCCGCCGCCTCCGGGTCGCCACAGCGCACCGATAATCGGATATTGAAAAATCGCTTTAATACTCGCGCTATACGCCTTTATTCTGTCGCCGATAGAACCCTCCGCGGAACCTGTCTCAGAGGATGAAACAAGGTCGTTGATTTTCTTTGCGACCGCCGTTCCGTCAAACTGCGTTAACAGGAAATTACGAAGAGAATCAATATAAAGTATCGACAGCATTACCGCCGCAAATATTCCGACTGCGACAAGGAACGCAGCCATACCGCTTTTTCCCTTATAGAAAAACAGCATTACAATACCGACAGCCGAGGCGAACAGCGCAAGCGAATATCCCGCGTTTAATGAATACATTACAAATGAAATAAGCCATACCGTCCCGATTATAAAATCAAGTTTATTATGCTTAAACGAGCTTATCGTCCATGCGACGCCCGCAGGAATTATACACACCTGAGGATAAATAAGACTGTATCCGCCGACGCCCTGTCTGAGATATTCGTATATTTCCGGAGTATCGCGCACAAGCAGTCTCGCTATCGTCGGATTTTCCTTCAAAACGGAAAAAGATCTGAAATTGAAAAATATACATAATATGAGGACGATTTGAATTATACCCTTCAGCTCATCCCAGCTCCCGTTATACCGTCGGTTCATTATATAGCACATTATCAGTATATAATAAGCGATAAGCTTTATAACGCCCGAAAAGCTTCCCGTCGCGATATACTCTATAATCATAATAACAGCCATAAAACCGAGAGACGCAAGGTCGCTCGACGAGAGTGAAAGCTCGCCCGCTCTTATTATCATTATAAAAAACCACAGAGCCGCCGCGCCCAGTGCAATAAAGCGGTATATCATATCTATTTCCAAAGGAGGGGATATCGTCCACACTGCAAGGTAAAGAACGCACAGCTTCTGTATAAAGCCGAAGCTCAATCCGCCTTTTGACATATATATCCTCTCCTTTCTCTTTTGTTTTAAATATTTTATACAAATAAATTTTTTATTTTATTCTTATATGAATTGTAATCGAATTCACTGTTTAAATTATAATCTTTTTTACCCTTTTCAATTTGTTTTCGCATGGCTTCGGCTATCACTTTTTCGTCGGTCGAGGGTAAAACCGTACCGTTTCCGCTTTTTTCGATATATTCCCTAACGTCGCTTACGTCCGTTGTAATTACGGGAACGCCCGCCGTGAAGCTCTCCGCGAATTTCGTCGGGAAGCCCGCATTATTTCGTCTGTCCGACTCCCTTATAAATATATAGCAGTCACATGAGAGAATAAATTTTACCGCCTGCGCATGAGAGACGAAGCCCTCGAAAATCACGTTATTGTTAATTTCAATTTTCGGATACAGTTTAACAAACTGCTCCCTCGTCACGCCGACGATTCTGAGAATAACGCTCTCATTTTTAACGGCGGAAAACGCTTTGACAACCGCGTCGAGGCTCTCCTTTTTCCCGTCGGGAACGCCCGCGAAGCAGAAAACGAATTTATTTTCGTCATTCTCCTTTTCCTGATGCCAGACAGAATCCGATATATCGACAAGAGGGGGAATTCTCACACAGGGAACGTGATTTTTATATTTTTTCTCCATCATCGAGCTTATTACAATCATTTTGTCCGAGACTCTGCCCGCAAAATTTCTTATAAAAAACCCGTCGATTTTCTTAAACGCTTTTTTTAAATATGAGCCGTCCGTGTCGCCCGTCCATTCCGTGCAGTCGTATATGAGACGGATATTCTTTTTCTTTAAAAAACCTTTGAATCTCAATAAAGTCAAAAACGGAGAATTATATAATATCACCGCTTTTGTATCGGGATTTTCTTTTATAATATTTTCGGTGTTCGAAACGTCGGCCATGCGTTTAAACCATTCTTTTGACGATTTCGCCCTCGGCAGAACGAACATGCTTTCGCCGATTTTTTTTATTTTAAAATCGTCTTCGTCCGAAACGCCTAAAAAAACGGTGCGGTAACCGAGCGCGGAAAACAGCTTGCCGTTTGAAACGACCCTGTTCGCCGACGCGCTTTTGTCCGGAAGCGCAAAGCCCCCGTAATAAATTACCGTACCGTTACTCATCAGAGATTCTCCTTATACCATTCGATAGCCGCGGCGATTCCGCGCTCAAAGCTCCAGTCCGGGTCATAGCCGAGCAGTTTTTTCGCCTTTGAAATATCTGCGTTGCTGTGCTTTATGTCACCCGCTCTGTCCGGACCGAAATTCGGCTCTCTTTCAATCGAAAGAGCCTTTGTAAGACCGTAATAAATGTCTGTTAAATATTCTCTGCCACCGTAGGCTACGTTGAACGCCTCGCCCGCCGCCTCATGCGGAGCAAGACAGGCTTTAAGATTAGCCTCTATTACGTTTTCGATATATGTAAAATCACGGCTCTGCCTGCCGTCTCCGTTTATCGTCGGAGTCTCGCCGGCTAAAAGCTGTTTTATAAACTTCGGAATTACAGCCGCATACGCGCCGTCGGGATCCTGCCGTCTGCCGAAAACGTTAAAATATCGAAGTCCGTATGTATCGAGTCCGTAGTGACGGGTATACTGCTTCGCCCACTCCTCGTCACAGCGTTTCGTAAGCGCGTACGGGGAGAGCAGATTTCCCTCCCTGCCCTCTTTTTTCGGAAGCACGGGCTCGTCGCCGTAGACGGACGAGCTTGACGCATATACGAATTTTTTAACGCCGTTTTGTCTCGCCGCCTCGAGCATGTTGAGCGTGCCCTGTATGTTATTCGCACAGTAGAATAACGGCATTTCAATGCTCCTCGGAACGCTTCCCCATGCGGCTTCGTTTAAGACGTAATCTACGCCCTCGCACGCCTTCATGCACGTATCGAGGTCTTTAATGTCGCCCTTAATAAATTCGTAATTATCATTATCCATGAACATATCGACGTTTTTCTGCTTGCCTGTCGATAAATCGTCGAGACCGCGGACTTTATATCCGAGTCTCAATATAGCCTCGCACAGGTTCGAGCCTATAAATCCCGCTGCGCCCGTTACGAGGAAGAGCGAGCCGTCGGGAAATTTAATATTTTCGTAACCCATAAAATCAAGTCCTTTAACTGTTTGTATTTAAAAATTCAACGTAGTCGAAATATTTTTCGTAAAGACGAATGCCGTTTCTATCCTTGGAAAACCATTCATATGACGAATCCTGTCTTTTAATCCTGCATGTTGAAAAATCCTTTACGGTATCCTCATAGCTTATAACCGCAACATTTCTGAAATTCATCGCCGTCAATTTATCATATTGTTCCTTTTTTATTCCGCGGGGATTCCAGTATATGACATAGATTCTGTCCTTTAAAATTCTCTTTTTTCGCCGCTCCCATGCCGATTTTGCCTCATCCTCGGTTTCGTAATGATTAAACCCGATCAATATATCGTCAAGATAAGCTCTCGGATATTTTTTATCGTTGGACCCCTTAAAAAACTTCAATTCGCAATTGAGATAGTGATCCATATTCAAAAGAAATTTCATAAAATCATCATAATCGGCACCTATCCAAAGATTTATTGTCGGAGATAAGAATTCCTTTGACAGATTATGATATATAAAACCGCCGAAGCAGGCGTTTGAAATAATGGAGAATTCATTATTTTTCAATCGTCTTTTCTCTCTGCCGTATTTCAGCTTTTGGCATAATCTTTTTCTGTAATTTTTATATAATGAATAAAGCTTGTTAAACATTACAGCCTCCAATAAACATACCCCGCGTTCTCGTACTCTTTTCTGTCGAGAAGTCCTTTTATGTCAAGCAGAACCTTTCTGCCCTCGCCGAAGAACGCACCGATGTCGTCAATCGTGAATTTTTTAAACTCGTCGTGAGCTACGGCAAGAATTACCGCGTCGGCGTCTTTAACCGACGAAATATCTTTGAATTCAATGCCGTAAAGTCTCTTCGCCTCGGCGGAATCCGCCTCGGGGTCGCATATAACCGGTTCGATACCGTACTCTCTTAATTCGTTTACTATATCTATAACCTTCGTGTTTCTCGTGTCGGGGCAATTCTCCTTAAACGTAAAGCCGAGAATCGCGACGCGCGCGCCCTTGACGCTCTTATCGGCAGAGATCAGCTTCTTAACGGCGTTCTGCGCAACGTATTTGCCCATATCGTCGTTGATTCGTCTGCCGGCTAAGATAACCTGACTGTGATAGCCGAGCATTTCGGCTTTATAAGTAAGATAATACGGGTCTACGCCTATGCAGTGACCGCCGACAAGACCGGGGTAAAATTTAAGGAAATTCCACTTCGTGCCCGCCGCCTTTAAAACCGACTGCGTATCTATACCCATTTTATTAAAAATAATCGACAGCTCGTTCATGAACGCGATATTGATATCTCTCTGACTGTTCTCTATAACCTTGGCGGCCTCGGCGACCTTGATGCTCTCTGCTCTGTGAACGCCTGCTTTGACTACAAGAGAGTAAACCTTTGCGACAGTGTCAAGCGTTATATCATCCATGCCCGAAACTATTTTCATAATGGTCTCAAGTCTGTGAACCTTGTCTCCGGGGTTGATTCTCTCGGGCGAATAGCCTATCTTGAAGTCCTCTCCGCATTTAAGCCCGGATTCTCTTTCGAGTATCGGAACGCATACGTCCTCGGTAACGCCCGGATAAACGGTGGATTCGAATACGACAACGGAGCCTCTCGTTAGATTTCTGCCTAAAATCTCGCTTGCGCCCTCTACGGGTGTAAGGTCGGGCGTGTGGTCGTCGTTTACGGGCGTGGGAACCGCGACAATATGAAACTTCGCCTCTCTCAGCTTCGTCTCGTCCGCTGTAAATTCAACGCTCGAATTCTTAACCGCCTCGTCGCCGACCTCGCGCGTCGGGTCGATTCCGCTTTTGTAAAGCTCTATTTTAGCCTTATTGAGATCAAAGCCTACAACCTTGATTTTTTTCGCAAACGCAACGGCGATAGGCATGCCGACATAGCCGAGTCCGACGAGCGACAGCTTTTCCTTTCCCGATAATAAATCCTCGTAAAGATGCGTAATATCAACTTTTGCACTCATATTTTTCTCTCCGTTCCTTTATTTTGAAAGAATTTCGCCGATTTTCTTCAAATATGCGTCGGCTACTATATCTCTTGAAAAATTCGATTTTATATACTCTCTGCCCCGTGCGCCCATCTCTGCGCGCGCTTCGTTGGGCATGGACAAAAATCTTTCTATTATATTACAAAGGCTGTCCGCGTCTCCGCCTTTAAAGAGCAGTCCCGTCTCGGAGTCTATAAACGTCTCACGGCATCCGGGGTTGTCCGTCGTAATGACGGGGCGGCCGCTCGACGCGCTTTCGAGCAGAACGTTGCTCATGCCCTCGCCGTACATTGACGGGTGAATCGTCGCGTGCGATAATGCGATAAACGGACGAACGTCCTTCTGACTGCCGAAGTACCTGATGATTCCGTCCTTTTCAAGTTCTTTTAATTCTTTTTCGTAATGAATCTCGGTCGGCTCTATAAATCCGAGCATGTTAAACTCTGTATTCGGATATTTTTTCTTAATTCTCTTTGCCGCCTCGATATATACGTCAACGCCTTTTTCCTTTAATATTCTGCCTATGTAGTTGAAAACGACCTTTCCGCCGTTTATTCCGTCCCCGCCGTCGGGGTATTTTATAAACGGAAACCTGTCGGTGTTTACTCCCGAACCGGGGATAAGGAGCCTGCCGCCCTTAACCATTCCGGACTCTTCGGCAAGTCGCATATTCGTCGAATTCTGAAACATAACGCATTCGGAACGCCTGAATGATATTTTAAAAAGAGTCATGATGAATTTCCTAATCATTCCGCTTTTCTGAAGCACGCTTCCGAAGCCCGTGACGTTGCTTATTACGGGAATTTTCAGAAAATGAGAAGCGATACCGCAGTAGACGTTAGGCTTTACGGTATATGTCAGAACGACGTCGGGACGGTATTTTTTAAGAACGGACATGTAATGAAAAAACAGCTTAGCGTCAGCCGTAACGCTCGTTCCGCGCCTGTCGATAACGGGGTCGTCGTATATGTATTCGATATCATCAATCAGATTAAGCTTCTCGCCGTACGGACAGGATATCAATACGGAATAACCGTTTTTGATAAGAGAGTCTATTATTTCTTTTCTGAAGCAGTATACGTCGTCGTCGTTGTTTGTAACGAGAGCGATCAGCGGTTTTTTACGTTCGTTTTTCTTCATACGTTACGCGAACGCGAAATCACACCCTCTGCGTTTCGTTTTCGCTTTTCTCCTTTGTTTTCTCTTTATCGGAATAATTCCTGCCGAGTACGGCGAACACGGTCATAAAGATAATTTTAATATCGCCGAGGAATGAAAAATTCTCAATCGCTTCAAGATTATACTTCATCTTATCGGGCAGAACGACCTCGGTGTACGTCTTGTCTATGTCGTCACTTGCGTCGAGAAGCTCGTTTTCATCCTTATAATACACGCTCGCAAGCGAGGTTATCCCCGCCCTCAAAAGAAGCGTCGCATACATTTCGCTTGTGTACATGCCGACATACTTCGGAACCTCGGGTCTTGTCCCGACAAACGTCATGGTTCCTCTGAAAACGTCGAAAAGCTGGCACAGCTCGTCGAGCTTGTATTTTCTTATAAACGCACCCGTTTTCGTAATACGTCTGTCAGAGCTGACGGTAATCAGCGAGCCCTTGTCGGCGTTTACAACCATTGAACGGAATTTAAAAATCTTATATTTCTCTCCGTATCGCGTGACGCGTATCTGTCTGTAAAAAACGGGGCCGGGCGAGTCGAGCTTTATTGCGATTGCCGTGATGATGAAAAACGGAATAAGAAGTATTATAAGTATACCCGAAGCGACGATATCGAACGCTCTTTTCAAAACGAGAGCGAATTTCTTTTTCGATAAAATATCGTAGTACTTTCTGACCTCGTCGGTTTGCATCTCGGCGGGAAGCTCCTCCCATTTTCGAAGAATCATTCAAAAACAGTCCTTATTTTATGTATTTTGAAACTATATCCGTGTAATTATCGATTATATATTCAACCTCAGAATCCGTCAGACGCGTATACAGCGGAAGCGTTATCTCGTTTACGTAAAAATCGTACGCGTTCGGAAAATCATTAATGTCAAAGCCCATATTTTTATACGCCGTCATCATCGGCAGCGGCTTATAGTGAACATTGCACGCAATTCCTCTTAAAGCCATTTCGGCAATGATTTCGCACCGCTGTCCGTGACTTATGCCGGGTACGCGCGTTATGTAAAGGTGACCCGAGGACGAGTGAGAGGGCGAATAGTGATTAAGATGAAAAACTCCGATTTTATCAAGACGGCCGTCGTAATATTCGATTATATCTTTACGTCTTTTAAGCATGCCGGGATAGCGTTCAAGCTGTTTTAATCCTATCGCCGCGGTGATGTCGGTCATATTGCATTTATAAAGAGGAGCGATAATATCGTACTCCCACGCGCCGGGCTGATTTTTTGAAAACGCGTCCTTTGACTGCCCGTGCAGGGAATAAAGCTGATAATTGTGATAAAGCTCTCCGTCGTCGATACCGTCTGTGTGCTTCCATGAGGCGGCTCCGCCCTCGGCTGTCGTAAAATTCTTAACCGCATGGAACGAAAACGACGAGAAATCGGCAATCGAGCCGGCTTTTTTACCGTCCCTGACCGCGCCGAGCGAATGCGCGCAGTCGGCGATAACGGCGATTCTGCCTATCTTTTGCTGTATTTCGTTCGAGGGGGTAAAAATATTCTTCTTTTCTTCGGCTATTTTAAACGAAGAATCATAATCCGCAATAATTCCGCCGAGGTCAACGGAAATAATCGCCTTCGTTCTCTCGTTTACGGCCTTTTCGACCTGTTCGTAATCAAGGTCTGTCGAATCCTTTTTCGAATCGACGAATACTATTTTCGCGCCGACGTGGTCTATCGGAGAAGCCGAAGCCGTGTATGTATATGCGGGGACTATTACCTCGTCGCCCTCGCCTATGCCGAGCATGCGGAGATTGAGTTCGAGCGCGGCGGTAGCGGAGTTAAGACATACAAGCCCGGCAGACGAGCAGTATTCTTTTAAATTATTTTCAAGTTTTTTCGTTCTCGGACCGGTCGTTATCCAGCCCGAGCGCATAGCCTCGCCGACCTCGGCTATTTCGGCTTCGCCTATATCCGGCGGGCTGAACGGAATATTTTTCTTTTCCATAGTAAATAATCACACTCCGCATTACATTTTTGACGGCTTGTACGTCGGCACCATTTGAGCAACGAGCTGTCGTATGTCACTGCTGTTGCCGTACGCCTCGGTCATAAGCCGTTCAAGCTCGGCTCTGAATTTATCCGTGTTAATCGGTATCGGGTTTCCTATATGTATGAGCTTATTCGGAGTGGTTCTCATGCCCTCCTCGCTCATAAGCTTTTCCTCAAATAATTTTTCGCCCGGGCGAAGTCCGGTATATTCTATCTTAATATCCACGTCGGGCTTGAGACCCGAAAGCTTTATGAGATTTCGCGCCAGAGTGTCTATCTTGACGGGCGAGCCCATGTCGAGGACGAATATCTCTCCGCCCTTTGCGTATGTTCCGGCAAGCAGAACGAGCGACACTGCCTCGGGTATGGTCATAAAATATCTGATAATATCCGGATGAGTGACGGTGACGGGGCCTCCCTTTTCTATCTGATGCTTGAAAAGCGGGACTACGGAACCGTTCGAGCCTAAAACGTTGCCGAATCTTACGGCGACAAACTCCGTGGAAACATTCTCGGGTATCTCCGTGAGATTAGGCTCATCGCCGCCGTCCGCGTGGGTAAAGAGCCTCGGGATATCACCCGTTTTATGCTCCTTAATACTCTTATCAAATGTCTGAACGACCATTTCGCACAGTCTCTTGCTCGCGCCCATTATATTCGTCGGATTGACCGCCTTATCGGTGCTTATCAGCACGAAACGCCTGCAATTATACGTCATGGCGGCGTACGCCGTTTTATATGTTCCGATAACGTTATTCTTTATCGCCTCGCACGGGCTGTCCTCCATCAGCGGGACGTGCTTGTGAGCAGCGGCATGGTAAACAATATCGGGTCTGAATTCTTTGAAAACGGAATCGAGACGTCTCGAATCCCTGACGGAGCCTATCAGCACATTGAGAGCCATCGACGGATATTTTTCTTTAAGCTCCTGCTGAATCGAGTACGCGCTGTTTTCATATATATCGAGAATTATAAGCCGTTTCGGCTCATGAGCGGCAATCTGACGGCACAACTCGCTTCCTATTGAGCCTCCGCCTCCCGTGACGAGAATAACCTTACCGCGTATCATCGAAAAAACTTCCGTCATCTCCGTCTTTATCGGTTCCCTGCCGAGCAGATCCTCGACGGAAACCCTGCGCATCGCCTCAACGGTTATATCGCTGTTGGCATACTGATAGAAATCGGGGAGATTTTTGACCTCGCAGTTCGTCTCCGAGCAGATGTTGATTATATCCCTTACGTTCTCTCTCGACGCACTGGGTATTGCAACGTAAATTTTATCTATCTTATGCTTCTCAACATTTATAAGAATGTCGTCCCTTGTTCCGACAACGGGAATGCCGTCGAAATACCTGCCGACAAGATTCGGGTTGTCGTCAATGAAGCAGACCACCCTGTCGCCGAACGCGCCGTTCTTCAGCACGCTCCTGAAAATCATCTGTCCCGCGTCGCCCGCGCCGACTATCATTACGCGGTTGACGTTATCCTCGTGCTCGTACTTTTTGAAACGGCGCGATTCGAGAATCATGAATCTGTACGAAAATCTCGCCGCGACGAGAAATATTATCTGAAAGCATGCGCCCCAAAGGTAGTAGGAAATCGGCATGCGCTTAAAGAATACGGTGATAAGAATAATGTGCGCAGCAGAGGCGGATACGCTTCCGATAACTGTTCTGAAAAGCTCTGTCGAGCCTGCAAATTTCCAAACGCCGTGATACATTTTGACGATATAAAATATAAGAATCGAAACGACCGTATTTATAGGTATAAAATGTATATACGGCGTAAGATATTCCTTCGGAATCGACGAAAAAACACCGTCGAAACGAAGCCATAAGGCGAGAAAATACGAAAAATTGACCGCCATAATATCGTATACAGACAAAAGGACAGCTACGATATGCCAGTGTTCAAGTTTGAATTTGCGTTTTGAACCGGTACCTCTCTTGTTCATCATTACACATTCCTTAACTCTGTCATTTTTCCGTCCGAACCGATTTTATATATCCTGTCGCAGTAGTGAAGCATACTCTCCCTGTGAGTCGTGATAATGCATATTCTGTCCGAATCGTTTTTCATAATATTATTAAGCACGCGCTTTTCGGTGTCGATGTCGAGCGCGCTCGTTGCCTCGTCGAGAAGCACCACCATTGCGTCTCTCAATAAAGCCCTCGCAAGAGCGAGTCTCTGAAGCTGTCCCTGCGAAAAATTCGCGCCCTGTTCACCGATTACCGTGTCCGCCCCCTCGGGAAGCGAACAGACAAACTCCGAAAGCTCCGAAAGCCTTAAAACCTCTCTTATCTCTTCGTCCGACGCGTCGGGCTTGACTATGCGAAGATTTTGAGCAACCGAGCCCGAAAATATATTTACCGACTGCGGAACGAACGAACAGAACCGTCTTGTCGAATCAGAAATTTCTATACTTTTATCATCGGGCGAGGTAAGCGTTATTCTGCCCGATACGGGCTTCATGAGTCCGAGCAGAAGCTTCAGCATTGTAGTCTTGCCCTCTCCCGACGGACCTATTAAAGCTATCGTCTCTCCGGGTTTGACAGTAAACGAAACGTCCTTTAAAACGTCGAAATCCGCGTCCGGGTAACGGAACGTTACGTTGTCGACGTCGAGTCTTACACCCTTTCCCTTTGCGTTTTCGAGTACCGCGAGAGCGTTTTCCCTGTCGGAATCCGCCTCCTCGTCAAACGCCGTTATCTCCATTATTCTGCCCGCCGACGTAGCTATCGTAACTGCGGTCGGGGCAAGCGACGCGAGCGCGCCGAATGAAGTCGTCAGTATGCCCGATATCTGAAGAAACGTAGACATAACGCCGAACGATATCGCGCCCTGCCACAGTCTGTAAACGCCCCAGCCGTAGCATGCGTATGATACGATAACGCCGATAAGCGACAGACACAGGGTCATTAATATGCTGAATTTATCGTACGACAGCTTGACCGAACGGTAGGAGGACAGAAGAGACTCGAAATTGTTTATATACTGTTTTATTAAATCGAAGGATTTTATTATCTGAATATTCTGTATGGATTCCTCGCTGTACGAGAGGATTCTGCCGTTTAATTCACGGCTTTCCTTATTAAATTTACGCATGGTGCGTATTAAGAATCTCGATGAAAGAAAGAGGAACGGTGCGCTCATTAAAGCAAGGAACGCCATGGTTTTATCGTAATAGAGAACTATGCCCAGCGCGCCGAAAAACTGAATCGAACGCATGAATATGCTCGGGATAAAGCTTATTACGCCGTTTGCGACAACTCCGACGTCGCCCTCCAGCCTGTTCAGGAGGTCGCCCGAATGGAATCTGCTGATGTCGCGCCACTGCGCCGATAAAATATGAGAGTAAATTTCATGGCGTATCTCGTTATTCGTCTTTGTGCTGACGACAGCGGTTATCCACGAGGTAAGAGCCGAAAATACGTATTGAAATACCGCAAGCCCAATGACGATTACGGCATATTTTACGATAACCGAATCCGTGTGGTAAACGACCGCGTCTATTAAGTATTTCGACGCAACGGTAACGCCCAGGGACATAACCGTGCTTACGGCTCCGAGAAATATATAGAGAATTATCGTAAATTTATAATTGCCTATATAGCCGAACAGCCATTTCCACTCGCCCGCCATGTTTTTGAGCATAACGGAGAGCTCCTTAGATTTTTTCATCGCCGACGTCCTTTTTTCTTCTGCTCTTTTTAAGAGAATGTTTTTCTTTTTCATTATGCTTCGCGCCGTCGGTTTTTTCGGCGGACGCGGATTCCGTCTCCGTTTTTCTTTCGGTATCCTCCATATAATCCGGCACCTCGGGGTTTCCGTAAGCACTGTCTTTTAAGTATTTTCCGCCGTAGCCGTAATGCCCGTAGCCGTAAGACCCGTAGCCGTAGCTGTGACCGTAGCCGGCGATACCCGAACCGGCGCCGTTTATGACGCATCCGATAATCTTGACGTTAGTCGACATAAGTCCGTCGAGTCCGCTTCTTATCTTGCCTATGCGCACGGCGTCCTGATATATTACGTAGAACGCCGCGTCAGCCTCCTGAGCTATATACAAGGCGTCGGAAACAAGTCCGCAGGGCGGTGCGTCGACAAATATATAATCGTAGCTGTTCCGTACGGAGTCGAATATGCTTTTAATATCGCCGCTGTTTATAAATCTCTGTTTTTTTAAATCGCTGTTGTCTATAGACATGAACGATATATTGTACTCGCCGAGATCGGTGATTTTATATTTTTCAGTCTCGGTATGCCAGTTTAATTCATCGAGGTTGAGTCCTAAAAGCTTGGCAACACTCGGATTCCTGAGGTCTCCGTCGATAAGCAGAACCTTTTTATCGTAATCGGCAAGCGATATCGCAAGGTTCGTAAGCACGGTCGTCTTTCCCTCGCCGGGAGCGGTACTCGTAACCATGATTATCTTATCCTTACCGCCGAGAGCGTGCGTAAACGTGTTCCTCAGAACACGTACGGATTCGAGAAAGCCCGCGCCGGCCTTATCGTTCGTAAACAAAACGGAGCAGTCGGTCTGAACCTTATGCTTTTTGAATCTGACCTGCGGAATAGTGCCGATATACTCGCAGTTAAGCTCGTTTCTTACATCCTCCTTGGTTCTTACGGTCTTTCTGCTCAAAGCGTATATTACAATGAGCGCAAGTCCCGTGGCAAAGCCTATCGCCGCGCCCTTTATTCCGTCGGTTACGTAGCCCGAAGAATTCGACGGCTTAGTCGGAACTGTCGGAGTCGTTATCATTGTAAGCTTGATATTACCGACGACATATTTTGCAACGGAGGGGTAATTTTTTATAACCGACTGTAAAATATCATAGGTAAGCTGAGGATCCCTGCCCGTAACGGAAAGCGTGAACATATTCGACCCCGCAACGGCGGACGCGTTCATCTTTACGGGGATGGATGTTATGCCCATATCCTCGCATATCATGTCGCTTAAAAGATTGCTGTTGAGAAGATAGGGGAAGGTCGAGGCAAGCTGAGCCGCCGTCGTCGAGTCGTAATAGAACGAATAAACGGATATACCGCCTATCGAAGCCGAGCTGTTCTGCGTGCTTACGGTAAACGTCGCGGAGACGGTATATTTCGGCGTATAGCTTCTGTACGAATTGAAAAACATTCCGCCGCCTGCAAGAACCGCCAGAAGTATGCACGTCCACCACAGCTTTTTAATGCCCTTGATAAAGTCGCTCGGATAGACGGTAATTTTACGTTCGTTAACGTATGCTTTATTGTCTTTTGAGTTAGTGTCTGTCTGACTCATTTATGCTCATTCCTATCGGTAATTATTCGATACTGTCCTCATCGGCGCTCTCAAAATCACCCTCGCCGGAGAACTGCGGGTCGTATGAAGCGTATCTCGAATATTTCGAGTACGAACTGTACTTTCCGTAGGCGGAATAATTCGAATATGAAGAATATTTGCCGTACGACGAGTATTTTCCGTACGAAGAATATGCTCCGTATTTTCCGTAACCGTTCGACTTGCCGGGGGAGGAATAGTTATGGTACCTGCCGTATTTTCCGTACTTGCCGTACTTTGAATACTTGCCGTACCTGCCGTATCTGCCCAGCTTCATATAGCTGTAACCGCTCTCGTCGAATCCCGCCATGCCGAAGAACGCAAACTCCGGATGAACGTCGTTTAATATACATCCCGCGATATGCGCGCCCGCATCGGTGAGCATGCTTATCGAGTCGTTTACGGTAATCGCGGAGACAACGTCGGTACGTACGACGACAAGCGTTTTGTCCGCAATTTTTGTAATATCGGTGATTCCTCCGCCGGCGAATATCGGCGCGGTGTCGAGGATTATATAATCGACCTTCTGTTTGAGAGTATTGATAAATTTATTTGCAACTCCGTTCTCAGTCCAATTCTGATAGCCGGCGTGAACTCTTGTATTTACCGCAAGGTAAAGCGAGGAACGCTTGTATTTTCTCAATTGATATTTATTATTTTTAAGCTTGCCGTTTAAAAGATTGCCCAGCTCTGCATTCTCGTCGTATTCCACGCCGAATATTTTATAAAGCGCTGGCTTTTTCGCGTCCAAATCTATTAAAACGACTTTGTTTCCCCGGCTTGCAAGCGATATCGCGATATTCGAAGCGACGGTCGACTTGCCCTCGTTCTCCGCGACGGACGTTACGGCGAAAACCCTGTCGCCGGTTCTGTGATTCATATATTCAAGCTTAGCCGCGATTTTCTGGAAGCTCTCGACGAATTTCAGTGATATAAACGCGTTGGAATATATAAGAAGTGCTTTTTTCTTCTTTTTAAGGCGCTCTTTCAGGCTCATCTGTTTTTTCTCATGTATAACGGTGCCCAAAAGCTTTGAATCGATTTTCTGATTGAACGACTCCTCCGTCTTTACGGTGTCTCTTAAAAGCGAAGCCAGAAGTATGAAAAATACGGCTACGACCGCGCAGCCCGAAAGCACGAGATTCCTGTTCGAATTCGACATTGAATTCGACGGGCTCGACGGCATGGACGGCTGTCTCAGTACGGTGATTATCGCGTTGTTGAAAACCTTATCGGAAATCTGCGGATAAACCTTGATGATCGCGCTTAAAAGCTCGTATGAGGTCTGCGGACTCGACGAGGTTACTTTAAGCTCGAGAATATTCGTATCGGTCAGCACGGAGCATGACACCGTTCCGTCGAGCGAGGGATTCTTCACATACTCCTGCGCCTTTGTTTTCATCGACGGGTCAACGAATACGTTTGAGAAAACGCCGGCCATCTCTGCCGAAACGGAGTAAAGCGAATACGAGTTGCCCGAACCGCCCTTCGCCGTTACCACAAGCGTCGCAGACGCCGTATATTCCGGAGTATAAACGAAATGAGAGTAAACGTACATTCCCATATAGCCTATGAGCACAGCCATTATTACGACCCATATATTGCGAATGAGGTCCCTTAAAATACTGAACCATTCGATTGTGATTCTGTTGTTTTTCTTATCCATAAATTATTTCCCCACAACGACCGCAAGAACGGTATGTCCCTGAACTCCGTCCGAGTCCGAGGCGTAATAGTGTACGGTGTAAACGCCCTCTTTTGTATAATCGGCGTTCGACTCGATTTTAAGAGAAGCCGTAAGAGACTTATCCGTCTCACCGTGCGCGTCCGTAACCGAGGATACAAGCGACTCGGCGTCAATCGGCGTATTTACGTCTGTATAAACAAGATAGCTTTTTAAATTTATAACGGGAGCGGACATACTTCTGTCCTCGATTATAAGCGGGAGCGTGACTGAGGACGAATCGCCCTTTGAATTCGTTACCTTTGCGGTTATGGAGAAAACGCCCGTCGTAACGCCGGAATAATCCTCGCTTGTTATAATCATGTTTTTGGAGATATCGCCGTCTATGCAGTCCTTAACTCCGAGAGCGGCGGCCGCGTCAACATTTTCGTAAACGGAGAAGCACAGCGAACGGTTCAGATAAAAACGGGGCGCATAGTAATCGGGGTAGGATATCTTTCTCGCCGCGGTGGCGACATGATTGTCGGAATCGCACACGGCGTATATTATCTTGCACATTCCGTCGCCTATGAAGTTGGAAACGGACTCGACGATAACCTTGTCCGTAAGATCGCCGTCCTTTTCGTCGTACGCCGAAACGCCTTTTAAGAAGTCAGCGTCGTCCGCGTCGAGCGGAACCTCGAGAACGTCGGAGTCGACGGTTATTACGGGGACGGTCTTGTCCTCATTCTTTTTTTCAAGTACGAACGTATATCCGAAGCCGGCGCAGCTTATTGCGAACAATATGCATACGACGGCGCGTATAGCTTTTATCATGGCATAACCCCCATGGAAATTTTTATAAATAAAAACAAGAGAAAAGAGCAATAATAAGAGTTAAGAGAAAAAAGAAGCGGTTTCGTTTTCTTTGAAAACATCGATTATACACTGTTCACTCTTCACTGCTGTAATTATCACACCGCCCGTGATAATTTATTGCTAAAATCCCGATATTATTCTGTCCTCAACGACGGCGTCCGGATTATATTCAAGAAGAAGCCTCGCATAATCGGGCGAAAACTCCTCGCTTATAAATTCCTCCGCATCCGCTAAATACGGAGTTCTCATATACGGGCTGTGTCCGTCGCTTGCGACGAAATCTGCAAGACGTTCGCCGAGGATGAAGAGAGAAGCCTGTCTTGCCTCGTGACCGAAAGCGCCCTTTAAACTGCCCTTATTTACCTGCAAAAGGCATCCTATGTCTTTCATGCGAACCGCAGATTCGAAATTCTCGCAGACGAAGCCGTATCTCTCGGGATGTGCGACTATGGGAACATACCCCTCGGAAGCGAGCTGTGAAAGCTTCATGTACGCCGAATCCGCATACTCTTCGAAATCGAATTCGACGAGCGCGTACCGCGAATCGTTGAGCGTTCTCAGCTTTCCGCTTTTTATCAGAGAAATGAACCGCCCCGCGCAGAATATCTCGTTGCCGGGCAGAATCTCGACCTTAACGCCCGCTTTTTCGTTGGCGTGATTTACCGCCTTTAATCTGTCGAGCATATCCTCGTCCCAGTAGTTGCGGTACGAATCCGGAATATTGCAGTGCGGAGTCGCTATAATACGTCTCGTGCCTCCGGAATACGCGAGAGCCGACATTTTTACGGATTCCTCGACGGAACCGGAGCCGTCGTCAACGCCGAACATAATATGGCAATGTATATCGGTCATAATCAAGCTCCGTTCCTCTGCGTTTATCCGACGAAAAACACGCACATAAAAAAAACAGCGCATTATTCCGCTATATTAGTATATTATATGCGCATATAAAAATCAACAGTTAATAACAGAAAACGACGTAAAATTTGCCCAATACGATAAAATCCGTTTTTATCGATTTTAAACAAAGAATAAAAAGAATGTTGCAAAAATATTACTTTTTGTTGAATATTAATTCAGTATTTTTACGTTCATGTATAAAAATCTCCCGCCCTTTTAGGACGGGAGATGTTTTAATTTTACAGTCACGGATTTATTTCTCAAAATCCACGTCTGCAATCATTTTTCCGTACTTCTGAACGAAGCTTTCATAAAGCGTCCTGCCCAGCTTGAACAGGGCTTTGCCGTGCTTGTCTCCGCACACCATCGCGAAGGTCGAGGCTATATCGTCGGGTGAAGCGGAACGGTCGCCGACCGTCATATAGTAAAACGAGAAAGCAGCGGATCTGAGCAGCTCGTCGTATGCGCCGGGAGCGGATTTGAGCATCTCGGCGTACATCGCGGACTGCGTCTCCTTTGCGAGCATGCAGGGCGTAACGCATCTGCTTACGCAGTATTCCGCTGAAAAGACCGAAAGAACCATAAGCTGTCTTAATATATCCGCGTTTGCCTCAACGCCGTTTTCCTTTGCGAGCTCTGCTCTTGCGGACACAGACTCATCCGAAACGAACGAGCGCGCTATCGCGCGGCCGAGTTCGCGGGCTTTTCTGATATTGCCGTTGAGCTGGTGTTTTTTAACCTCGTCGGTATAGGCGAAGTTCTCCTCCGCCGTTTTTTTTGCCATGGGCGTAAAGATTTTGATGTCGCTGTCGTCGTTCATATTTACCGCCTCCCGCCGTTTTTACGTCGCGTGTTATTCCGCGGCTTTCTGCGCCGCCATTTTCTTCTGAAGACGTTTCATCTTCGTTTTATAGTTAAGAAGTTCCGTCAGATGAGCCTGCGGAGTGACACGGTCGCCTATCGTACGGCGTCCCCTGTTGTACATTCCGCGGAAGTCGCTTCCGCCCGTCATGAGGAGCTTATTTTTTCTCGCTGTTTCTATAAGCCTGGTTTCGTCCGACTCGGTACAGGTCGGGTGCCATACCTCAATACCGGCAAGTCCGTACGAAATAAGCCTGTCGATTATTGCGGTATTTCCGTAAAGCACGGGATGCGCAAGCACGGGAATTCCTCCTGCATCGAGAACCGCCCTGATAACCTTTTGGGTATCGGCAAATTTCGGCGTAACGAGTATGTTATCCTCACTGTCTTTATTAAAAAGCTTCTCGTAAAGCTCTCCGTAAATTTCGTTCGTGCATCCTGAATGCATCAAGGCAAGCATAATATGCTGTTTGTAAAGATTTGTCGACCCCTGAGCGCACTTGAGTACAAGCTCTGCGCTGACGGGATACTTCTGAGCACACTTGAGCATCATGTACTGTCCCGCCTTTTTTCTCGCGGCGGAATTATAGTGACAAAGTCCCTCAATGCGGTCCGGATGCTCACAGCAATACGCAAGTATGTGTACCTGAGCGCCCGTCTCGGAGTCAATCGACGAAAGCTCCGCGCCCGGTATGACCTTAATGCCGTTGCGCTCTCCGAGTATCTTTCCCCTTACAGTGCCGGCAAGACAGTCCTGATCGGTAATTGCGATCGTATCGACGTTATTCTTAACGGCAAGGTTAATAAGTTCTTCAATGCCTAACGAGCCGTCCGACAGCTTCGTATGGCAATGCAAATCTGCTGACAAAGTGAAAATCCCCCATTCGGTGAAAGGCGGTCGGTCGCGTTTCATCCCCCCGGACAAAAACGGGCTTAAAAATTAAAAAAAATACGATATATCCTCTAACAAAAAATATGACAAACGACCGCTTAATATAAAAAAGCCAATATTCCCTCAATATATATCATTCATCATTAATTATATACTCGAAACAAAACATTTTCAAGTGCAAAAACAGTGTTTTTTTATTTTTACGACAAAAAAATTCAATAATTTTTGCCGTTTAGCGATTGTATAATGCATTTAGATGTGGTAATATTATATAAATTAAACAAAAAGGAGCAATTAGCATGCTTAAAGGTATTCCCGATATAATTTCACCCGAACTTTTAAAAATTCTCGACGAGATGGGTCACGGAGACGAGATCGTCATAGGCGACGGCAACTTCCCCGCCGCTTCGAACGCGAAAAGACTCGTACGTCTCGACGGACACGGAGTTCCCGAGATTCTCGAGGCGATACTTAAGCTCGTTCCGCTCGACCCGTACGTCGACTCGCCCGTGATGCTCATGCAGGTAACTCCCGGCGACGACACAGACCCCGTTATATGGAAGGACTATGCAAGAATCGTCAAGGAGCAAAGCGGAGACTTCAAAATGAGCGAAATCGAGAGATTTGCGTTTTATGAAAGAGCGTCAGACGCATACGCGATAGTCGCAACGGGCGAAACCGCGCTGTACGCAAATATCATACTCAAAAAAGGTGTAGTAGTGAATAAATAATTCCCATAAAACAAATTATTTATTCAAAGTAAGAGGTAAAAAGTAAGAAGTTCGGTGTACTGCAAACCTAACGGTTTTGTCATTATAATGATTTACAGGCGGGCTAAGATAAAACGCAGACATCTGCAATTCTCTGTCCGCTGACCACTGAACACTGAATACTGAATACCGAACACTAAAATCCAGTACTCTGTAACGCCTAAAAATTTACATCTGATTGCAAGTATGACTGTGTTTAACAAGGATGAAAACGCAGGCAGGCTGGCGCCTGTCAAGTTTGAAGACGCAGTTAAACGCTGTCAGACGAAGCAATGCTTGTAAAGTTTTAGGCGTTACAGAGTACCAAGGGGGTTGTATCATGTCAAAACGAAGCGACTATATTTCATGGGACGAATGTTTTATGGGCGTTGCACTGCTTGCCGCTAAAAGGAGCAAGGATCCGAACACGCAGGTCGGCGCGTGCATTGTCAACAATAAAAAAAGAATAATGTCCGTCGGCTACAACGGTTTTCCCGCAGGGTGCGGCGACGACGAATACCCGTGGGAGCGAAACGGAACCGCATACGACACGAAGTACCCTTACGTCTGTCACGCGGAGCTTAACGCGATTTTAAATGCGCGCGGAGCGAATCTCGAGGGGTGCAGTATCTACGTTGCGCTGTTTCCCTGCAACGAGTGCGCAAAGGCGATTATTCAGTCGGGCATTTCCGAGGTTGTGTACCTTTCGGACAAATACGCGTCCGACGAAATGACGAAAGCGTCAAAAAGAATGTTTAACTCTGCCGGCGTTCGTTTAAGAAAGCTCGAAATGCAAAGGGATTCAATCACGATATCATTTAAAGAAAAGGATGTTTAATGATGACTTTAAAAGAAGCCGTCAATTCCCATATTGAAAAATACGCGCCGAAAATAGAGAAATTCAGTCCGCATTTAGCCGAAATGTACAGGGTTTGCTACCCGAGCACCATTGACTCCGCGGTTAAGAAAATGAGCGATTCGACCTATTTCGTCATAACGGGAGACATTCCCGCAATGTGGCTTCGCGACTCGACGGCGCAGGTGTCAAATTACGTTTCGCTGTGCAAGGACTGCGAGGAAGCGCGGGAGCTTATAAAGGGCGTAATCAGACGTCAGTCTCACTATATTAAAGAGGATCCGTACGCTAACGCGTTTAACGAATCGGCAAACGGTCACGGTCACGTCGACGACGTACCGAAAAAGGCGGACATTGTGTGGGAGAGAAAGTATGAAACAGATTCTCTGTGCTACCCCGTCAGACTCATGTATCTTTATTATAAAGAGACGGGCGACATTGATTTTATAAAGGAGGTTCTGCCCGAGACGGCGGAGATTATTCTCGCCGTATGGAGAACCGAGCAGCACCATTTCGAAAAATCGCCGTACAGATTCTCGCGCACGAACTGTCCGTATCATGACACTTTACACAACGACGGAATGGGCAGTCCCGTAAAATACACGGGCATGACGTGGTCGGGCTTCAGACCAAGCGACGACGCATGCGAATACGGATATTTAACTGCTTCGAATATGTTCGCGTGCGCGGTGCTCGGATACATATCCGAAATGCTGTCAAATTTTAATAACGAATACTCGCCTCTTATCGCCGAGTGTATTTCATTGAGAGCCGACATAAAGGAGGGTATAAATAAATTCGCCGTATGCGATAACGAGAAGTACGGCAGAATTTACGCGTGCGAAACAGACGGCAGAGGAAACCGCCTTTTCTTCGACGACGCAAACGTGCCGAGCCTTTTGTCGATTCCATACATTGGCTATTCCGCCCCGGACGACGAAATATACAAAAACACGCGCAGATTTATTTTAAGCAAAGACAACCCGTATTATTACGAGGGCAAATTCGCAAGGGGCGTGGGAAGCCCCCACACCCCGAAGGATTACATATGGCATATAGCATTGAGTATGCAGGGACTTACGTCTGACGATAAGGACGAAATGCTCTCGATCGTAAAAATGCTCGATACGACCGACGCGGGAACGTGCCGTATGCATGAGGGCTTTTACGCGGACGACCCGAATAAATTTACAAGAGAATGGTTTACGTGGTCTGACTCTCTTTTTGCCGAATTTATCGAAAAAGCGGCAGACGAAAACGTGATATAATAACCCCACGATACACAATCCGAATCAGAGATTCGGTGTGTTTCGGCGAACATTGAATCATACCGCTTCGGCACAGCGCGCCTTTGCGACATGATATAATAACCCCACGATACACAATCCATATCAGAGATTCGGTGTGTTTCGGGGAACATTGAATCATACCGCTTCGGCACAGCGCGCCTTGCGACATGATATAATAAATCGGCGGTCGGTATTTCCGGCCGCCGAAGCAATTGTATAATTTTCAAGCTCAGACATTTAAGGATAATAATTCAGCACACGAAATACGCCGTCACCGCAAAAATTATGATTTTCCCTATAATTATCGCGGGCAGACCTATCATGAATTTTTTATGAAGCGTTTTGTGTCTGATTATTTTCATCGTCGCATATTCCGCAATCGCACAAAAGAAAACGGCGAGCAGTATAAGCGTTTTTTCGCTGACCCTGCGTTTATGCCCGACCGCCGCCGATTTATCAAAAACGGTTACGATAACGCAGACGAGAGCCCCGAAAACATAATAAACCGACAGCGCGGTCAATACCTCGCTTATATTATTTTCTATAAATTCAATCATTACCTGACGTATTCCAGCCTGTCCTCGGCTCTCTCCTTCGGTTCGGGCGATTCGTCGGGATATCCGACCGCAACGGCTATTAAAAAACGCCAGTCGGGATTTATGTTCATGCGTTCCTTCCACCTTCTGCCGTTTTCATGATTCATAAGCGCGCCGATACTGCCGATAATGCACGTCGCAAGACCGATGCTCTCGGCGGAAATCGCGATATTCTCCGTCATAAGTCCGCAGTCCGTCGCGCTGTCCGCTTCTGCGTAGATAAAAAGCACTGTCGGCGCGTTCTGATAAACGGGATTTTTATTCCAGCGGGTATACGCGGGCGTGTCCCATCCTACAAGGTCTTTGAAATCCTTATTGATTTCGTCGAGCATTTCCTTACTCTGAACTACCCTGATATGACACGGCTGTAAGTTTCTCGCGCTCGGTGCCCAAAGCCCGCATGTTAAAATCGTGTCAAGCTCGTCCTGTTTAATCTGTTCTTTTTTAAATTCGCGTACCGTACGTCTTTTTAAAATATTATCGACCGTTTCGTTATGTATAATGTTCATTTCTTACAACTGATCGAGCGTAAGCTCGTATCCCTTCATAAAATTTTTTATAAACTCGTCCGCCTCACGGCAGTTAAGCTTTTTAATAGCTTCTCTCGTCGATTCCTCGGCTTTTGAGAATTCCGAATTGCCCGCCTTGCGCTCCTCTACGCACTTAATCAGCGCGGAAATTTTATCGGCGGCCTTTACAAGCTTCCACAGCGCTTCGTCTTCATCTGTTTTGAAAAACAGCGGTTCGAAATCCTCCCTCATATCCTCGGGCAGAGTCGAGATAAGCTTTTTGCACGCCGTCTCCTCGACCTTATCGTACGCCGTTTTTATATCGGAGTTATAATACTTCACGGGAGTTGGCATATCTCCCGTCAGAATCTCAGGCATATCGTGAAACAGTCCGAGAAGCGAGGCTCGTTCGGCGTTATAATTCATCGAAAAACGCCTGTTGCCTATAACCGCGAGAGCGTAGCTTATAGCCGCGGCCTCGTGCGAGTGCTGACTTAACGATTCCTCGTCGGTGTTTCTCATCAATGCCCATCTGTTTATATATTTCATCCTCGAAATAAACGGATAAAAGCTGTAATCCATTTTCATCACCTAATCAATTATACATTATTATATTTAAACTTGCAATAGATACAAAATTCATAAAATCAATTGACATACTGTAAAATTTTGATACAATACTTATATATTCGATAAGAAGATTAAAAATTTTTTAAAAAAGTGAGAACTTTTGACCTCTTCGGGGTACTAATAAGTGAAGTAAGAAAAACATTTTTTCTTACCTCTCATAGGACGGATATCACTATGACGGCAGACGAAAAAGCATACGCCCGATTTCTGTCGGGCGACGAGGCGGGACTTACGGAGCTTATCGAAATCTACCGAAAACCGCTGTCCGACTTTATAAACGCGTATATAAAGGACGAACACGATTCGCAGGATATCATGCTCGACGTATTTGTCGATCTCGTAAGAAAAAACCGTTTTCGCGGAGAGTCATCTCTGAAAACGTACCTGTTCGCAGTCGCGAGAAATAAGGCGTTAAAGCATATTTCGCGAAAAAAGGCGCAGACGATTGAGTTTGAACAGGCGCAGAACTACATACCGCTTGCCGCGGACGCAGACGCTCAGCTTATTTCCGAGGAGGAAAGACAGGCTGTCCGCAGTGCCGTGCGCTCTTTAAAGCCCGAATACCGGGAAGCGATTCATTTAATTTACTTCGAGGATATGACATACGAGCAGGCGGCCGCCGTCATAAAAAAAAGCAAAAAGCAGATATCCAACTATGTGTTCAGGGCAAAACAACAGCTCAGGGAAATTCTCAAAGAGGAGGCGGGACAATGACAAGCGAGGAAATGAAAAACGAAGTGCTGTCAAGAGCGGCGGCACTCGATAAGGCGAGAAGCAGGAGAATAAAAACGGCTGCGGCGACAGCCGTGTGCGCGATTATAATCTGCGCCGCTGTCATACCGGTATTCAAAACGAGCAAACCGGGCTCCGCATCACCCTCCGCTCAGACCGCCGTACGTAATGCAGGTACCGCGCCCGCAGGTAACACGGACGAAACAACCGTCCGGGTTACGATATCAGCACCCGCGGGACAGACCGGACATACGGCGGACAGCTCCTCCGCTCCGCTCGGCTCCCCCTCTTCGGGAACGTCCGAAAAAAATGCTGTTTCTCCGAACACTGCCGTCCCGGGCGAACAGACAACAAAGAAAAACGAGCCGTCGACAAGGGAAAACGAGCCGACGACGAAAAAAAACGATTCCAAGCCCTCGGAAAAACCGGAAACTACAAAAAAAGCATGCGAGGCAACAGCCGAACCTGACAGGGATAACAATTCGGTATCCGATTCAAAGCCGCCTGTTCTCCACGCAACCGAGCAGGCAACTGTCCGCCCGGCGCCGACACGCCCCGATTCGGGCACCGATTCACCCGCCGACCGCGGTTGGATTGCGGAGGACAACAAGGTTGAATTAAGCTATGAATCCGTTGAGAACATTGTTAAAAACAAATGGAGCTACCATATAAAATCGGTAGAATACAATTCGGATTTGAAAATGTTCAAATTCCCGTCGGTCACCCCGGTTTTCGGATGGATTGAAACAGGCGGAAAATCCTATTTCTTCTATGCGGAGTCATATTCACCGATAGAACACGACGGCGAATATCTCGGAAAAGTAAGCGATTTAAGAACAAGTCTGCCTATTCTGAATTCGTATAAAGTCTACCGTTTCTCCGGCATTAAGGGTGAAAATCGGGATATGATACTCGTCACGGATTCGGAAAGATATTTCGTTTTTGCCGAAGCCGGCTGATATATCCTGCAAAGAACGACAAGGTAACGTTTTGCCCCCTCTTTCCTTTTCTGTGCTCCGCCGTAATTTACGCGTTTTTACGGCGGAGTACCCCCGAAAACATTACCGATTATAATTAAGAAAGGAATGTACATGTCATGTTTAAAAAGTTTTATTCACACCTCATATCTTTATTTACGACAATATGCGTCGTGCTGACATCGGCAGTAACCGTATCGGCACTTCCGCCGGCGGAATCACCGTCCGTACTTTCAAAAGGAACCGACGTTGTACCCGTCGGCGAGGAAATAGAATTTAAAACCGCGGTTCAGACGATGAACGTTTACGACATATCGGATTCTCAGACAAGCGGATACAAGGTTTTAATAAGAAGTTTGGATGCACTTAACGAATTCGTAAACAAAACGGGCATCGACGACGAAATTTATATAAAACAGTACACTCAGAGCTTTTTTGAAACGAACGCTCTTATTATAACATATCAAATCTGCCCCGGCGGAGGAGATTCATTCACATTAAACAAAATAGTAAAAACCTCGGACAATACGCTTGCCCTCGACATTTCATTCAATACCCACGACGGCGGAAAAACAATGGTTGTCTCCTATCAGCTCGGCGTTTATGAAGTCGCTCTCTCCGACGTCGGAGAAATAACTTCTCTTACGGACTACACTCAGCCCACGCTCGAAGAAAACAAATTCGATTTTTCATTTAAACTTGAAAATCCGTGCTATTTTACAACAAACTACGACGACACACTGTCACTGTTTAAGCAGATAGATTCTAACTTTCTTAGAGTAAAATACGCCGACAAGTTAACCGTCATAAGAGACGGCAAAGTAATAAACGCAAAAAACGAAGAGGGAAATTACAAATATTTCATCTTAAAATCGTACGATATTCTCCAGTTTAAAAATTCAGACGGCATAATCTGTGCATCATACGTTGTAATCTGCCCCGGCGACATAAATTCCGACGGTAAGGTTTCGGCTTCGGATGCCCGCGAGGCACTGAGAGCCGCCGCAAAAATCGAAACATATAATTATTACGAACGCCTCGCGATGACTAAGGACGGCAGAGAATACTTAAAACTTTCCGTATCCGATGCACGTTCGCTTCTGCGCATAGCGTCAAGACTCGAAACCGCCCCCGGCAGAAGAATATACACATATGAAAACGAACCGTATATCGTCGAGGATTTTGCGGATTCATGCGCCGTCAAGTGGATAGCGTCGGCAAGCGACAGCGTTCACGTAAAAATCGAGCAGGAATACATCCCCCGACCCGACGATTATGAAATAGTCCCCGGCAACGCGCCCCGCAGCAATTTCATAATCACACCCGACCGGACGGGCACGTACGTTATAACCATGACGTACAGAAATCCGTGGGAAAAAGGAGATATATACGAACAGTTCACGTTCACGCTCAAAGTTTTGAAGAGAGACAAATCGACAGAGGTGTATGAAAAATTATGACGATTAAAAAAACGCACGGTATTTTATGTGCATTGCTCGCCGTAATACTTTCTCTGTCCCTTACGATTCCCGTATTCGCCGAAAAAAAAGAAAATGACAAGAAAACCGTTCCGTTTAAAATCGCCGCAGAGACTCATTACTTCAGAAACAGACCCGAAGGTGCTTCGTATCCTGCGTCGAGCGGACTCATAACGACGTTTGACGGCTTTAGAGAATACTGGACGTTTCTCGACGATTATCAAAAAAAGTTCTGTGTAAAATACTATAACGACAAAGAGTATTTTGACAACGGAGGCGCGCTGATACTGGTTTTCGGCGATTCATACATAATGGGTTCGACATTGAATATAAAATCCGTCACGATATCCGAGGATAAAATTCTGCTTGTCAACATAACGAGAACAAGACCGAAAACATTCGTTTATACTTTGAGCGTTAATACGGTTTCCGTACTCGAAATAAAACAAAGCGACGTTTCCGGCGTTTCTATTATAAGAACGCGGATAGCCGAGGATATTGAACCGGGAAAAGAAACAACGAAACCCTCTTCCGGCGATAATAATGAATTGCCCCCTGCGTCTAATGATAATATTGAAATCAAAAAGGGCGATTACGGATCGCTTACATCATACAGAGGCTTTACGCTGAATGAATTAAAAAAGATGTATAAAATCCCGGGCGAAATAAGGGCGTTCGATAATGAATTCATCCCGATAACGGACGATAACGCGGTTTTAAAAACGGGAGACATCATACAGCTCCTTAATAAAAAAGGAATCGTCACAACCGCTTATTATATCGCAAGGAAAGGCGACGTAAACTCCGACGGCAAAATAACCGCCGCCGACGCGCGGGAGATATTGAGAGCCTCGGCAAAGTTTACGTATTTTAACTGCGCGCAAACCGACGCGTCGCACAGTCTGAACGGTTATTCTTCCAATAAAGAAGCAACTGTTCAGGAAGCACGGTATCTGTTAAGAGTCGCGGCGGGACTCGATGCTTTAAACGTCGGCAAAAATGCACGCGGTTTAACCGCCGTCCGTGACGGCTCAAATCTCGAAATGAAAGGCTTTTTCTGCGATGAAAACGCAGAGTGGAATATAACCGCAAACATTGACGGCAAAGAATACGGCTGCGTTACACATTCGGACGAAATTATAAAAAATTCGGACGGCAACAATACGAATTCATACATGAGAACGTTCACGTTCGACCCCGAAGTCCCCGGTCTTTATGAAATAATCGGCGAACTTAAAGGTTCGGACGGCAGAATTAAAGAGACATATAAATTCAGCATAGAAGTCAGTTAACTTATAAAAATTCATAACGATTTTTCCGACACGCTTAACATATTTCCTCCATGAGGAAGCCCGAGCTTAAAAACTCGGGCTTTACTCTTGTATCACCGCAGTGATATAAATAAGCCGCAAAAAAGCGGACAATAAACGTGTTTGTTTACTGTCCGCTTTAACTTTATTTTTTATACTTAGAATCGTCCCGATATATCAGAACAATCCCGATATCTTACCGTTTTCGTCCACGTCGATATTTTCCGCGGCGGGCTTTTTCGGCAGCCCCGGCATCGTCATGATATCGCCCGTCAGCACGACTATGAATCCCGCGCCGGCGGAAACCTTGACGTTTCTGACGGTCACGGTAAAGCCCTCGGGCGCGCCGAGTAAAGACGGGTCGTCCGAAAAGCTGTACTGCGTTTTTGCCATGCACACGGGCAGGTTCGCAAAGCCTGATTTCGTCAGAGAATCTATCTGTTTTTGTGCGTTTTTCGTAAACGCGACGTCCTTTCCGCCGTAAATTTTCGTTACGACGGCTTTTATTTTATCCTCAATGCTTAAATCAAGCTCGTACGAATATCTGAAATCGCCTTTTTCCTCCCGGCAGAGTCTGACGACTTCTCTTGCAAGAGCTTCTCCGCCCCTGCCTCCGTCCGCCCAGACGGTCGAAAGCTCTACGTTTACGCCGAGTTCACGGCATTTTTCGATTACAAGATTAATTTCCGCGTCGGTGTCTGTCGGGAATTTATTTACAGCGACAACGCAGGGTAAGCGGTAGACGTTTTTAATATTCGAAACGTGTCTTAACAGGTTCGGAATACCCTTTTCGAGCGCGGTCAGATCCTCTTTTCCGAGCTCGTTTTTGGCAAGTCCGCCGTGCATTTTAAGCGCGCGTACAGTCGCAACGACTACGACCGCATCGGGCTTTAACGAAGATACTCTGCATTTTATATCAAGGAATTTTTCCGCGCCGAGATCCGCGCCGAAGCCGGCTTCGGTTACCGTATATTCGCACGAATGCATGGCGCACCTCGTCGCAAGCACGGAGTTACAGCCGTGCGCGATATTCGCAAACGGTCCGCCGTGAACAAACGCGGGAGTACCCTCCAGGGTCTGAACGAGGTTCGGCTTTACAGCGTCCTTTAACAGCGCGGTCATTGCTCCGACGGCCTTCAGGTCGCCTGCGGTTACGGGCTTATCGTCGTACGTATAGCCGACTATTATTTTCGATAATCTGTTTTTAAGGTCTGTTATGTCCGTCGAAAGACAGAACACAGCCATTATTTCGGAAGCAACGGTTATGTCGAAGCCGTCCTCTCTCGGAACGCCGTCGGTCTTACCGCCCAAGCCGTCCGTTATACGCCTGAGCTGTCTGTCGTTCATGTCGACGCACCGTCTCCACGTGATTTTGCGAACGTCTATTCCGAGCGCGTTTCCCTGATGAATATGATTATCAAGCATGGCGGCTAAAAGATTGTTCGCCGCGCCGATTGCGTGGAAATCGCCGGTAAAATGTAAATTAATATCCTCCATCGGGACAACCTGCGCGTATCCGCCCCCCGCGGCACCGCCCTTTATTCCGAATACGGGGCCTAATGACGGCTCTCTCAAAGCGGCGGCGGAGTCCTTACCGATACGGCGAAGCGCGTCCGCAAGTCCGACTGTCGTTGTTGTCTTGCCCTCGCCGGCAGGGGTGGGGGTTATCGCCGTGACGAGTATTAATTTAGGATTTTCGACGCCTTTTTCATTGAGTACGGAACAGTCGATTTTCGCCTTGTAACGTCCGTACTGCTCAACGTATTTTTCGTCAATATGCGCGCGCGAAGCAATGTTCATTATGAATTCGGGAGTGTGCTCCTGCGCAATTTCGATATCTGTCTTATAATTCATAAAATCCTCCGGAAAACAATAATTTATCTCGTGCAACGCTATAAATTATTGTTTACTTAAACTGCGTATTTTTCTCTTTCTGTATAACGTCATGCGCTCCGCCCTCGACTATGCTTGTCGACGAAACAAGCGTCAGCTTCGCTTTTTCCTGAAGCTCGGGGATAGTCAGCGCACCGCAGTTGCACATCGTCGAGCGAACCTTGCTCAGAGACAGCGCGACGTTGTCCTTTAACTTACCGGCGTACGGAACGTACGAATCGACGCCCTCCTCGAAGGACAGCTTTTTGTCTCCGCCGAGGTCGTATCTCTGCCAGTTTCTCGCTCTGTTCGAGCCCTCGCCCCAGTATTCCTTATAATAAGTACCGCCGATGCTGATTTTGTTCGTCGGGCTTTCGTCGAAACGCGCGAAATATCTGCCGAGCATGATGAAATCCGCTCCCATTGCGAGCGCAAGGGTCATGTGGTGGTCGTAAACGATACCGCCGTCGGAGCATACGGGGATATAGATTCCGGTCTTATCAAAATACTCGTCTCTTGCCTTGCATACGTCGATAAGCGCGGTAGCCTGTCCTCTGCCTATGCCCTTTGTCTCTCTGGTAATGCAGATAGAGCCGCCGCCTATTCCGACTTTAATAAAGTCCGCGCCGCTCTCGGCAAGGAATCTGAATCCGTCCGCGTCTACGACGTTTCCGGCTCCGACCTTAACGCTGTCTCCGTAATTCTTTCTTATCCAGTCGATAGTAAGCTTCTGCCACTCCGAAAAGCCCTCGGACGAATCTATGCATAAAACGTCCGCGCCCGCTTCGATAAGCGCGGGAACTCTCTCGGCGTAGTCTCTTGTATTAATACCGGCGCCGACAACATAACGCTTTGAGGAATCGAGAAGCTCGTTCGGATTCTGCTTATGGCTTTCGTAGTCCTTTCGGAAAATGAGATAGCAAAGTCTGCCCTCGTCGTCGATTATCGGCAGAGAATTAAGCTTGTGCTCCCATATAATATCGTTCGCCTCTTTAAGAGTCGTACCCTCCTTTGCCCATATAAGCTTTTCAAACGGAGTCATAAATTCCTTTACCTTTAAATCCGTCGGCATACGGCTGACCCTGTAATCACGGCTTGTTACTATTCCTAATAATTTGCCGTCCGGCGTTCCGTCCTCTGTAACGGCAATCGTCGAATGCCCTGTACGCGACGTAAGCGCGAGAACATCGGCAAGCGTATCCTCGGGTGTAATATTTGAATCGCTCTTTACGAAGCCTGCCTTATAATTCTTAGCGCGTCTGACCATATCGGCCTCGTCCCTGACGGACTGCGAGCCGTATATAAACGAAACTCCGCCCTCGACGGCGAGAGCGACGGCGAGCCTGTCGCCCGAAACCGACTGCATGATAGCGGAGACGAGAGGTATATTCATTGTGATTGCGGGCTGTTCGCCCTTTTTAAACTTGACGAGCGGAGTTTTCAGGCTTACGTTCGCGGGAACGCACTCGCTCGAGGAGTATCCCGGGATGAGAAGATACTCGTTAAAAGTATGTGACGGTTCATTGATAAAGGTTGCCATAAAATTCATCCTTCCCATGTAAATTAATTTATTTTATCATATAACGGAATGCCGGCGCAACCCCAAAATTATTTTTTTGCAGTCTTGACAGCGTATTTGTTAATCATATATAATAAATTCAACAAATACCGGGAGGTTTTTTGATGACAAGTATAAAAAAACGTATTCTATCTGCGTTTACGGCGTTCTTGATGATATTCTCCGTTGTCTTTTCGGTAAATATCGTCTCGTCCGCAGTCAGCGATGAAAAAAGCTTCATTTACAACGACATTGATTCCGGCTCCGTTGCAATAACAGGCTATACGGGCACCGAATCGGATATAGTTGTCCCCGGCACGCTCGGCGGAAAAACAGTAAAGGAAATAAAGAGCCAAGCTTTTTCAAACAACGAAAAGCTCGAAAAGCTCACAATCCCATCGACGGTAGAAAGATTCGACTGCGATAAGCTTGACTCCTGCCCGAAGCTTAAAGAAATTATCGTCGACGACGGCAATGCAAAATACGCGTCAAAGGACGGCGTACTTTTTTCAAAGGACTTCCTTTATCTTTACGCGTACCCTGCGCAGAAAGCGGACGAAAGCTATAGCAAAAGAGAGTCGAACTCATAAGGTTTATATCCACCCTCTTTCCGCTTCGACTGCGTTAAGGAAACTTGAAAGCCGTTAGTCCTTTTCAACGGCGGTATATGCGCCCTCAACGATCGCATACGACAGAACATTTGACGTTCTTACAGTTGCGTCCTTATACCCTGAAACTCCGAAAGTGATTTTTCCCGGCTCTTGCAGCAGCACAGCAGGAATTGTGACATTACCGGAGGAATCAATCAATCCGTAAAAATACTTGCCCTCCTGACGGTAAAAAACACATGTCTTAGTATAGCTGTCCCAGGCAGAATCGAAGGTAAAATTAATTTTGTCGGCGTTTACATCACCCGAAGCAATAACGGGCATATTAGTAAAATTCAACACCTGATCAACACACGATACATTAATCGTACTCATTTAATCACCCTTTCTTTCAAATAAAAAAGGACACCGAAGTGTCCTTTTTGCGTTTAATAATCAACATCATCTTCGTATTCCGGTTCAGATTCCAACTGATCGGTTGCAATACAATGATTAATCCTGTCAATAATTTCTTCGTCGGTTTTATATTCAACAATCATTAACGGATAGTTTTCACCGAAATGCTGATAATATCTTTTTAATGCTTCTTCCATTTACTTAATCGCCCCTAAAATAGATTTAAAAACTTTGTATGTTTCCGGAAAATACTTCTGTATGCAAGCTAACGATTCCGGGACTAGCAATTTCTGCGGAAAATATTTCTGCAAAGATTTCTTTTCCGTTATCCCTGTTTTTCCAATAATTTAGACCGTGACCAACGCCCAAAGGATATTTGACACCGATCCCAGCACCTTCAAGCATATCAGACACATCTGATCTTGCATGCAATGGGTAATTACTTGTAATCTCATTTATTAGAACTTGTGTCGCCTGTGCTTTAGTTGATAGACCGTGGGTCTGTTTTATGTTCTTGATCAATTCTTTAACTTCATTTCTTGCTGTTTGCCCCAACAATCCGCGCTTACCGTATGCAGCAGTCAGAATTTTTCCGTTCGCATCCAATCCGTTAAAAACTTCTGTGAAAGCTGTGTTATTACCATAACCAAATGCTCTTGAAGCAAGATAATCCGTCATGTGTCCATATTCATGATACAACACTTGATATGGTGTTTGGTAACTGCTGCCTTTTGCGGCGTTTGAAATATTTAAGGTAACAGAATCAGAAGAAGGATCATAATACGCTCGATTTCCGGAATAATTCGCACTGGAAGTTTTGAATTTCCCCTGATATTTATTCCAAACAGCTTGAACCTCGGGATCAGAATTCTGAAGGTTTGATTTTACAGATTTTGCATGTGCCGAACCATATGTGTTTTCAACATATGACACATCTGGTGCTGTATCAATAGTACCAATATTTTCAGCGTTTGGTGTCGCTTTTGAAGCGACAATATACTTTTTCTTAAAATACTCAAGATCTTCGGTCTTGTCAAGTCCGAAAGATTCAGCCCTTTTTTCAGCATTTCAAGTTCTTCGTCGTCCAACGCCCATTTCGCACGTAAATGCGTGTATTGCGTGCTCGATGTCCTTTATTTCTACTTCTTTCGATATATATGAAAGGACAGGAACATAGGAACAAGACTGTTTGTGTCCTTTGGTACTTATGGGGCTTTCGCCGTTCCCGTGAGATGTTCTCGTTTGTGTGCCGTGAAGATATGCTTTTCTTCGGAACCTGTACCGTAAAACGGTGGTTACACTATTTTTTATCGGGAACACTCCTTGGGAACGAAGATAAATTGCGGACCGTAGAGCGGAATGCGCTTAAAATATCGTTGTATGCACTCAAACTTGTCTTTTAAAAATTCAGTACACGGAAGCTCTTTAGAATCAGTCCCTACGGCTTACCGTTTAAATAAAAATAATCATCGAAGAAAAATATGCGGTTTTTATGCTGATTAATAACATTTTCGGCTACTGTTTATTTTGCAGAATTCAGATAGTCAACTATGTTATTTCGGACTTTTCTTGTTTAACAGACCTCATTATGGTACAATGATTTTACTAAATCGTTGTTTGCAGAGTTTGTAATTCAAATTTAATAAACTGAGAAACAGGAAATGGATATAAATAAACATCAAGAATTCAAATATTCGCGGTCTTACGCAAAACTGCCGAAAATATCTTTTTGCAGCCCATATACATGAGGAAAAGCTCGTAATTGTTGAGATTACGGGCTTTTTCTCTATTTACTTCAAATATATTTGAACAAAATTAATTATTACCACCCAAATAAAACTCATCGGGAGCGACATCAAGCACTTTACAAATTTTAACAACAGTATCAAATGAAGCACCGCCGATATCTCTTGACAGTAATGTCATAAGTGTGCTATACGGTATATCCGCTTCTATGGCAAATTGCCGCAGACTTGAATACTTATCATAAATCAGATTACGAAGTCTTTGTTCACGGTTCATTTTATTTCCTCAACTAAGGTAATTTCCGCACCGGTTTCTTCAATGGCGGCAAGTTCTTCTTCGGGGCAATTCCAATCCGTGATAATCGAGTCAAGCACGCCTATATCGCAAACTTTTATAAAAGAGTTCACGCCTATTTTTGCACCCGGCATCAAAAGGCAGCATCTGCGACTGTTACCAATAATTGTGCGCTGAAATGTTGCGGTTTCATCCGTACCGTTTGAAAGACCGAAATCAGTCGAAAGTCCTGAACCCGTAATAAAGCAAATGTCAAAATGCAGACGGCTTACAAATTCATTAGCAAGCGAATCAACCAAGGAACCGCTCTGACGCATTTTTCCGCCCACAACATAAACATCAATATTTTCAAAGTCTCTCAGTTCTTTTGCGATATCAACAGAATTGACGACAACGGTGAAATGAATATCATGGGGCAAAAGCGAAACCATAATATATCCGAAAGATCCGCTTGTGAGATATACGATATCGTTTTCATTGATTTTCTTGACCGCCGCACGGGATATCTCTCTGTAATTGTCATAAACGGTCATATTCTCAAAGTCTCTATTTACAGGCGGTCTTACACTCACCTGACGGGGGGCAATCGCACCTCCGTGTGTTCTTTGACAAATTCCTTTTCGTTCGAGTATCCGCAGGTCTCTGCGAGCTGATTCATCTGATATACCGTATTTCTCGGTAATTTCCGCAATTGTGATTTTCCCATTGACATTTATTATATCCGATATTTCCTGATGACGTTCTTCCATAAACATAAGCTTTCCTCCTGATTGTAAAATTGTTGTATATCGAATTCGACGGTTAAATAATACCACACATCCAGAGATAAATCAACACAATCGGCAATCGAATTTGCGTATATTACAGTGTATGTATCAGGCGTGCCCACAAAACGGGTACTGCCGATACCGGGACTTGCCGGAATAAAAATGACAGGCAGGGAAAGGAAAAACTATGCTCGAATGGCTCAAAACGATTCCTGGCGAAAGTTATAACGACGAGATAGACAAACGAGTATCACAGGAAATCGGTAAGAACTTCGTTTCAAAAACCGATTTCAATTTAAAATCGGAGGCTTTAAAGACCGCCGAAAAAAATCTTGGAGAACGCGACAGACAGCTTAACGAGTTAAAGGAGTCGTCCGGGGATGCCGGCTTAGGTTATTGTATCTTCAAGCCCCCAAAACCCCATATTTTACCAACTGCCGGCAAAAAAGTATCCGAGACTCGCTTTTCACGAATCTCGGATTTTTTGAGGCTG
>UQQT01000022.1 GCA_900543395.1 uncultured Oscillospiraceae bacterium
ACAAAACATAACGTGTCTTTAAGGCGTGGTTCAGGTGCTTTATCGACAGTCTGACCGGCGGATATTATTTATCCGCCGGCTGATTTATTGTTTAAATTGTATTTATAAGCTGTTTATCCCTTTGCGTTATCGTCTGGTTGGTCGTTGTTTTTTATAAAGTCGAGGATTGCGAGGCCTGCGGCGTATCTTAACAGGAGTCTTGCGTCTGTTGCCGTGACCTTGCCGTCTGCGTCCGCGTCGGCTGCTTTTATCTGTGCGTTTGTAAGCGACTGGAGTCTTGCGGAATATCTCAACGCAAGGCGTGCATCGGCTGCGTTTATTTTTCCGTCCTGATTTACGTCGCCGGGCGTGTACTCCGAAAAGCATTTAACCGGGTAAAATTTCTGTGATTCGCTTTTCTTTCTCGGGTACCATGTCCAGTTATCGCATGAGTATACGGTGCCGTCCGAACGCATGAGAAATGCCGTTTTGCCGTCAGCAGGGGAGAGGAGCATTTTTTCGACGCTTGTCATAACCTTAACCTCATTACCCGAGCCGAAATCGGTATATAAATCTTTATTTTCGTCGATTCTGAAATCCGATTTTTCGATATCGCCGTAATAGGATTTTACCGTGCCGTCGGACGTTACTGCTGTTGATTCGGTCGAAATATATCCGAACGAATCCGAATCCGAATAAAAGTAGGAGAAGTTTTTGCCCAGTATCTTCATATCGGATGAATCGTACGATGCCTTTTTATAAACCGTGTTTTCGTTGTCGGCAATGCATACCGCGTTATCGGTAACAAGCGCGTCCTTTGCCGCAAAATCGCATACCTTAACGGTCTTATTCGCTTCGTATACTTTTGTGGTATAGTCGTCCTTTGTGTAAAGACGTGTGCTTGACAGATATCCGGTTACGCCGGAGTCGACAAGCTTCGCCGTGTACGAACCGTCCTCGTTTTTGTCGTATCTGAAAAGCATACCGCCGTTTTTGACAGCGACAGGGAACGCGGGGTCAAGGTTGGTTATATCGTCCGCAACCGTTGACATATCGGCATTTATATCCTTTAATGTTCCGTCGGGAAAGAGGACAAAACCGCTGTTTGAAACTTTCTTCGCGTTCTCGCATACAACCTCGCCGTCGGAGATTCTTATAACCTTGTTTTCGTCGGTCAAAGTGTAAAGGTCGGTAACTTGCTTCGGAATATAATTGTAAAGTAAATCTGTTGACATGGTTTTTGAGTTTGTATTATAAGTCCATCGGTAGTATTTGCCGTCAGACGATATAATATCGAGTTTATTCCAGTTCAAAGGCGAGCCGACAATTTTATGTTCCTTTACATTTTTTGCAATAATTTTGCTCTCATTCTTATAAACGAGGTACAAATCGCCGTCGGACGTGAGCATGGTAACACATTCGTTTCCGAAAACGGATTTAGAACCGAAGTAACCCATTACCGGCGGTTTTCCTGCGGACGTAACCTTTCTCTCGGGAGCGCAGACCGTGACTTTAAACGATTTCGAATTCTTGCCGAGCGTTAATATTATGTCGCTCGTTCCCGTTTTCAGTGCGGTGAACCCTCCGTTGCCGTCCGAGGACAGAATTTTATCGTCGCTGACGGAGTAGGAGAGTGCAAGATTATTATAATTGTATATGCTGAATATCTGACCCTCCATTACGAGCATGTCGCTGACTGTCATTTCCTCAAATAATTCATCCTGTTTGTACGCAAACGCCGAAAACGGCATTGCCGAGACAATCAGCACGGCGCACAGCAGCGCCGAGAGGATTTTTTTCATAATATATCATCCTTTATATGATAAATTTCATCTGTTTTATATACATATTATATTATCATTTAATTTTTAAGTCAAGATGTAAAAGCAGGAGTGATAATTGTAAAACAACGGATATTTACACGGCGGAATATTATCGTAGACTTTTGATTGACATTAGTCTATTATCAATGGTTTTCCCTAAAAATTCATATAAAATTAAAAAATTTATATGGTATGTTTCATAATTGCAATTGACAATCGTGTTAAATGATTGTAAACTAATGATGAACAAATAGGTTTGTATCTTATTTTTCAAATAATTTTTTAAGGAGGAAAAAATTATGGTTCAAACCACAGGAAAACGTAATTCAATCTCGAAAAAGATTCTAAGCGTTTTTCTTTCATTGCTGATGATAATGAGTGTTTGCTATTCCGGAATCGGCGTTATTGCTGAAGCCGCCGCTTCCGCTTCGCAGATTAACGCACTCAAATCGGCACTGAACGATTTTGCGAACTCGGGCGAAACCGGAAGATATTCCGCTTCAAACAACGGAAGCAACACCGTAACCGTAACCGACAATACGTCAAAGGGTTATGTTTACAAGGTGCTGATCGCTCTGCAGCCCGTGCTCGAGGGGGAGAGAGGAAGCTATAACTGGTTCTCTAAAATGAGACCCCGTATAATCTCTCTTACCGGAGCTTCAGGCGTTTCCGCGGCGCTTCTTAACAATCTGATTCCCATGCTGACCAACTATGACAAATCGGATGTAAACAAAGTGTCAAAGGAAAACAGCAACAGATACGGCGGAGTTGACTGGCCGGGCGAGCAGCTTGCCAATCTCGGCAACGTTACTGTTTCCGTAACAAGAACGCTTGACAGCGCGCTGCTTGAGTATGCAGACGCCTCCAAGCTTCCGAACGCCGTTAATCTTACGGTTTCATATTCGGTAGCCGCCACTCATCATAATGAGACTTCAAGCGGTAAGAAAAAGCCCTGGGGACAGTGGAGAAAGCGTGTTGAATGGTACAGCTACGGCGGTGCATTTTCTCTCAGCTATTCAAATTCCAATAACGCCCCTCAGAAAATCAAGGATTATTACAATTTCTTTACGAAATCCAAGGTAGTCGGACAGACCGTTGCGACACTCGTTGCAAACAACACGGTTTCCTCTATCGGAACTATCGTAAACAATAACGCGGCCTACAACGCGAAGATAAACGGACTTTCAGCAGCTGTAAAGGCTCATTTCTTTAAAGATCCGACCGTCTCGGTTGTAAATAATTATATCGCGTACTGCCTGCGCGCACAGACAGTTCTTCAGCAGAAGCCTAAGGTTGACTGGTTCAAGTCAGCTATCGCGGCAGGTTATGACAACACAAACATCGACCGGATGAATTCTCTGTACACAGAGGGTCTTGCCAGGTACAACGATTTGAACTCGCTTTCATCGCAGTTTAAGTCAGATGCTAAACAGACAATAGGCATGGATCTTGACGCTTACAACGCATGGCTCGTCGGGCTCAAGAGAGATATCGACCTCTACTACCTCAGAGAACTCAAAAAGTCGATTGACAACACTATCGCAGCTAACCCCAAGGTTGCTGCCGATAACGTTACCTCTCTCACGGGCGAGGAATTTCTTGCCGAATTCCCCGACAGTGAGTATCCGCATTCTCTTATTTCCTCGATAAACAGCACGTTTAACGGCTACGCTGCTACTCTCGATCAGTACAGAGCATCTTCTCCCGATGAGGTTGCGGCTGTATTTACCGACGGTGTTGATTATGTCTATAACTTTAAGACAAATATCAACTACATAAAGTTTGAGGCAAATGCAGAGGATGAATTCGCTCCTCTTTACGAGAGTCTTATTCCTTATATCTATACAAGTCCCGCAGCGTACAATAACGCCGACGAGATGGCAAGATATACTGCGGATTACGCCAACGGCGTAAAGCTTAACAATGTATACAATTCATATACTGGCAAGCTTAACGCGGATCTTCAGAGGAGAGTATTCTCTTTCTATAAGGGAGACGAGCTTGTATTCTTCCCCGACGCCGTAAACGCATACCTTGCGGCTATGAAGGCCGATCTTATCAAGAGAAATCACGATCAGATTCAGACCGTTTACGATTACGCTGTAATGGCGGGAGGAACTACCGGCAACATCAAGGTTGACTTTAACAACTTCCTCGGTCTCCAGGCGGCTGTAAACAATCTTGACGCGGCTCTCTATGATTACTGCGCATACATTACCTCCAACGGCAACGCGGGCAACCCCGAAAAGAAGAACTGGGTATCTGCCGAGGATAGAAACATCTACGGCAAGAGCCAGGCGTTCATCGACGCAGTTAAGGCGTTCAAGGCTACCAAGGGTCTTCCCTATGACCAGATGCATTATGATACTGACGGCGTATTCGTTATCCGTTATGCAGGCGATCAGAAGGATGCATCCGGCAATCAGTTAGGATTCCCCTCCGATATCGCAAGAGACGGAGCAGAGGATAACTACGAAGTTACCACTCAGAAGATTCTTGATACCATCAATAAGCTTGATAAGTTCATCACTTCCGAGGATTTTGCAAGACTTATCGACTTTAAGGATAAGGACGGCAATGAGGTTTCCAACCTCTCCGATTACATTGAGACAGTTCTCAATGAAAAGCTCTTTACAAACGAGATGATCAACACAATCGTTGCTTCTGTCTTCCCGATGGTATGCACAACGATTGAGGATCTTCTTCCCAACCTTAAGAATCAGGGTATCAAGGGTATTTATCCGCCCTCAGACCCCAACGCAATGTTTGCCATCGATCTCGGCGAGCTTGCAAATGACGGCAAACTCGGCGGACGTATCGACGTATTCCTTGACGGACAGAAGGGTACTGTTACTATTAAAGAGCTTCTTTCCTCTCTCGGTATATACATTTACCCCTCACAGCTTGCAAGCAAGCTTCCGAATTCCGGCAAGTATGTTGCTATCAGAAACGCTCTTAACTCCTGCGGCGACAAGTGGAGCAAACTCCTTGACGCTGACGGAAAGCTCAACTTTGACTGGGGCGTAACAAGCTACAGCACATTTATTTCTGCTGCAGGCAATGTATTCAATTCAATTCTTCCTCTTCTTCAGACAGTTCTCTGCGGCAAGAACTACAGTGCGTCTGTAGACAGGATTGCATACGGCGACGGCAGGCTTTCATACAAGGATAAGCTCGTCGGTATTTCCTACTCTGTTACCGCGGCTGTCGGTGCAAGAATCAACGCGACATTAAACATTGACGGTCTTACCGTTTATAAGGATGTATGGATTCCCATTATGGAGGCTCTCGGTATTGCCGATAACGGCTATCGTTTCAAGTCTCTCGGTCAGGACGCTTCTGCTGCACAGATGGTTGACGCTCTGTTCAGCCCCCTGCTTGAACTCATCGACCAGCTTAAATCTAAGCCCCTTGACAAGGTAAGCTCCATGCTTCCTCAGGTTCTGTACTTCCTTTCATTCGACGGCGTTCAGGATCTTATTAATTCGGTTACAATCAAGATGAAGGCTAAGATGCAGATTCGCGACCTCGAAAAATTCGATGTCAACAACTGCCCCTCATGGCTTGAAAATGCATTTAAGAACACGGTTAAGAATATTGCTAACAATAAACTTCCCGAGTTCTCATTCAACCTTGCTCTTGCCGATATGGTCAACCTCGAGAAGATGCTCGGATTTGACTATACCAATATTAATAACATAGTTTCTTACGTTCTTAATAAGGCCGGTATGAATATTTCCGTACCTATCATGAACGCAGGTAACCTTATCAGATGCTCTACCTACAACAAAAACGCAAGCTCACAGCGTTCGTCGGGCAAGAGACTGAAGATTACCGCAGATAAAGCCAACGTTTTCTACGATATTCTTAACTATCTCGTAGGCGCGCTCGGAGACAGAAATCTCGTAGACAGTCTTGTCAGGTATCTTTCCGAGAGGAAGGGCGAGACAATTGAGCTTCCCGAAATCGTCTACACTCTTGTATCAAACGTTTCCGGCAATACCGGAGCCGCTCTTGCCGCTCTTATAGAGCTGTTCAACCCGGTTGATTACGACATGATGCAGATGGATTGGTATCAGTCCGGCAAGGATAAGTCAGTCACCGACATGACCGACCTTAAGTCGCTTGTATACCTTACCTATAACACCAACTGGACTAAGGATAAGTCACAGTATATCATCGACAATATTGACGATATCGTTAAGTCGGTTTCCGGTATGGATACGACATCCGTCGATGAAAAACTCCGTGAATCCATAAACGGAATGTTCAATAACAAGAACTTCACAACTCTTGTTAAGGAGCTCGTTTCGCTCGGCTACACTCTTGACAATCAGTTTGTTTACGATCTTTGCAAGAGAGAGACCGGCGTTGACCTCCAGCAGTGGGCTGAGGCTTTCGGCTATGCGTTCCCGACCGTACTCGAAAAGTATGAAAAGACCGCGCTTAAGCCCGGCGACGCAGGCTATAATTCAAACTTCGGCACCGTAAGCGTTTCAATCGAAACCGTAACGGACGAGACAACGGGCGAGACTAAGGATAACTACACATGGTACATCAACGGACAGAAGTTTGAAGACGGCAACAGACAGCAGTTCCTTGCTCTCTTCTTTGCAGTAGTTGATCCGATGGCTCCGCTTATCAGCATGTTCATGACAGGCGAGGATCTTTCGCTCTTTGCCGGCGCAGTTACCGTTAAGGGTTATGAGGGCTATTCGAATGCGGTTGCTTATGTATTCGAGATGCTCGGCGTACCCAATGTAATGAACCAGGCTGAGTATAACGCTTATGTTGCTGCCAACGGCGATGCAAAAGCGTTCGAGCACCTTACCAACCAGCTCTTCGACTGGCTTGACGGTCAGCTCAACGGTTCGGCATTCAAGAATCTTATTTCTCTCCTGCCTAACCTCCTCTACTTTATAGAGAGCGACGGTCTTTCGACCCTTATATTCAACGTTCTTCAGCCTCTTACCGTAGTTCTCGATACCGTAAGACCTATCGCTGACGTTGATCTTGATACTATCGCTTCCGTAATAGTTTCCGACCTCCTCGGCGGAAATTCGTTCAGCCTTGACCACGTCCTCGACGTTATCGCAGGCAAGTTCGACGCAAGCGGTTATGAGAAATGGTATGACGTTCATACCAAACAGCTTACTTTCACCGAGATTCTCAGACTTGCCGACATTTACTTCGGCACCGATATCAGATACAGTCCGCTTGTGCTCCAGGGAATCGAGAGTATCTGCGCTTCTCCCGAGAAGTTCGACAGTAAAGCGGCTTCAAGCGTAGGTTACCGCGCAAGCTGTGACCCCGCGGACGGTCTTACCATTCTTGTTTCGGCTCTTCTTGAGTGTCTTAATCATTCAAGCACGCTGACCGGAGGCAAGACCAACGGCGAAATCATTTGCTCATTCATTGACTCCAAGACGGGCAAGGATGACGCAAAGAAGATTTGGGATATGGTACAGACCATATTCGACGGCATTGTCAGCACCGATACTGATGTAAACTGGCTTTACTTCTATAACGATCCCGACAATGACAAGACTCCCGTAACCGACCTCGTTAACGCCCAGCTTCCCACGAAGTCAATCGTTTACCTCGGTTACAGCAACAACTGGAATAAGGAAACTGCCGATAAGCTCACGGCGTCCGCTTCCGAAATCATTGATTCCATCCTCAAGAGCAAGAAGGGAACAGACCTTGCAACATATCTTCAGGCTCTTATAAGCGACAACCTTTATACCGACGAAATTCTCAATAAGCTTGTTGAGTCTATTGTTAAGGCGCTTAACGGACTTGACAAATCTCTCCGTGATACCATCTCCGTTGTTCTCAGCACAGACGGTATCGACAAGTGGTTTGATATGTGCGACATTGACGCCGACGGCAATGTAACCTGCAACAAGCAGTGGAACATCAACGGCGACAAGCAGAAGTTCATCGATTCGTTCGCAGAGGCTCTTGCTCCCGCAAATGATATCTTCGCATGGCTCTTCTTCGGCGACAGCTATACCTTCTTCACCTCGTCCAAGACGGCTGACGGAAAGTATACGCTTGAACCCATCATCGACCTCGCGGGCAATCCCGGCGGTTACGCATACGGACTTATTCCCGCATTCGAGGCTCTCGGCTGCACAATGCAGAGCCCCGACAAGTATAAAAAGGCAGACGGCACGCACGATATGACCGCGTTTATCAAGGATTTCGCGTCAAGCGTTCTTGACAGAGCAGACGAACTCACCTCGGGCGACGTTGTAGGCAACATACTTGACCTTCTTCCCAATATTATCTACTTCATAAATGCGGACGGCGTTAAGAACTGCTTCAACAACCTTATGTCTCCCATCTATGATATTCTCAATAAGCTTCTTCCCGTTATCGGTGACGCTAACCTCGACGAGGCTGCCGGCGTTAAGCTCAGCGACCTTTCGACCGAGACGTTCTTCGATATAATCAAGACCAAAGCGGGTATCACGATTGATCCTCAGGTTATGGGTCTCATCAAATACCTCTATGTCGGCGATATCACGGCGTTTACCTCCGCTAACGGCAGAATGGCTCTGAGAATGGGCTACACCGACGAGATTACCAGAGCAGAGATGATTACGATTCTCTTCTCCGTAGCTCTTGAGGTTCTCGGCGACCGCGCAAACGAGAAGGCGTTCAAGGATATGCTCGGCGAAGATACTTATACCGTTGTTATGAACGTATTAAGACTCAATGCGCGCCCGATGCATAATATTCCGTGGCTCTATACCGAGGACGCGGATACCGATAAGGTATTCTCCGGTATTGAGACATCCACTATCTTTGAGTACGGCTACGGCAAGTACTGGACCAGGGATAAAGCGCAGTACATTGCGGATAATATCGAGTGCTTCATCAACGATATGATTCAGCTTCTCGGTATCGAGATGAACGGCGTTAAGTTCAATTCTCTTGAAGATATCATCAACAGCTATATTGACGGCTCTCTTTACAGCAATAAGGTTCTTTCCAAGATTTATAACGGTCTTAAGAAAGCCCTTAATAAGCTCAACGAGGTAGATACCGACGGTAAGATCAAGGAAGTAATCAAGTCCTCGCTCGGCGTTGACCTTGCATTCTATGATACTTACGTTCTTCCCGAAATCAAGGACGGCGACCGTTCGGCATTTACAAATGAGCTTCTCAATATGCTCAGACCTCTTTATCCCGTTCTTAAGTGGCTTCTTGCCGAACAGGATATCGCGTTCTTCAACGACGCAGACGGTAATGATAAGGTAGTTCTCCCCGGTGACCGCGGATATAACTACGGTATTATTCCTCTCCTTGAGGCTATTCAGTGCGAAGGTATTAAGACTGAGGCAGAGTACTATGCGGACGTTAACGCAAACGACGACGCTCTCGTACTTGATATTATCAATCCTCTGTTTGATAAGCTGGACGTAATTCTTGCAGATCCCGCAAATCAGATATTCGAGCTTCTTCCCAATCTTGCATACTTTGTAAACTCCAACGGTCTTGACACCGTATGGCAGAACACGCTCAACTCGGTTTACACCGTTCTTGACGCTCTTCAGCCTCTGGTTAACGTTGACCTTTACGAGCTTATCGGTATCAACCTCAACGGTATGAAGTTTGAGGATCTTGTAAAGCTTGCTCTCTCCAAGGTTAAGGATTCAACCGGATTCGACCTTGCCGAACTCGTTGTTGACGCTGCGGCGGAAATGACGACAGGTAAGCTTATCTCCTTCACTTCGCTTAACGGCGAGCAGGCATACCGTATGGAATATGCGGGCAAGGCTGACCGTGCCGACATGGTTACGATTATTCTTCGTCTCGTTCTCAAGTTCCTTAATACGGGCGACAATGCAAAGAAGCTTGAGCAGATCATAAAGAAAAAGACGTCAATGAGTGACGAGGCATACAAGTTTATGTTCTCATTCATCGATTCTCTTGCTCAGTACTGCTCCGACGCAGAGGGTATGGATAAGACTCTGTACATCCTTTACTACACCTTCTACGGTATCAATACCGGCGCTCACGAAGCAAACAAGTGGCTTAAGGATTATAACAGCAACTGGGAGTTCTTCTACGGAATGCTCCGCGCAAGCGATCAGAAGATTCTTAACGATTTTGCCGAGTTTACTGCAAAGATATTCGAGACGTACACCAAGGATATCATTGACCAGAACGGTCTTGCGTCAAGAGGACTCATCAAGTTCTTCCAGAAGATTATCGAGATAATCAAAAAGCTTATCAGTTTCTTCACAAAGCTTTTCGGTTAACACAGGCAAAACGGTAATACCGTGCCCCGCAGGCGAAGGTCTGCGGGGCTTTTTTCAGCCGTTTTTCAGTCCTTAATGTAATCGGTTTTTTTTCAAATACTGTGCGGTAAAATAGTGTATTCGGGTCTATTTGAAAAAATTTGTTGAACTAATAAAAAAATCGAATTACGTATTGACATTCGTTTTTCGGTGATGTAGAATAATTATACAATAAATCAGGGAGGAACTGTATAATGTTTAATACCGCGTTTTATTATTACTACTTTACACAGGCGATGGATACTTGCGTTGTACAGGAGCTTGATTGATCTTGTAAAAAAAGCAAATACCCACCGCTTGGTTTCGTGCGTAGAACGTAGAAATTAGGCGGTGGTTTTTTTTACCGCAAAAGAGAGTCGAACTCATAAGACTTATATCATCCTATTTCCGTTTCGACTGCGTTAAAGAAACCTGAAAGCCGAAAGGCTGTCTGTGTTCCTTTGCCTTGCCGAAACAAAAATATGATTGATAAAAACTGATTCGCACTCAAAACACGTCGAATTGTGTGAATGAGGACGATTTTTCAAGTATTAATACAGTATTACTTAAAAAAATGAGACTGTATGTTTTGGGCTTATAAGATTCGTCTGTCTTTTGCTTTTTGTCTTTATGTAAACAAAGTTTTATTTCGGGGTTGAGAAAATGGATAAGCTTGAGCAGGCAAGACAGATTATTAACGAGACGGACGGCGAGATTGCTAAGCTGTTCGAAAGGCGAATGAATGCGGTTGCGGACGTTGCGGAGTATAAATTACAGCGAGGACTGCCCGTACTCGACGCGGGGCGCGAGGCGCAAATCATAGCTAAAAACTGCGCGTACGTAAATGATCCCGTATTAAGAGAATACTATACGTCGTTTTTGATTTCTACAATGGAAATATCAAAAAGATACCAGCGCAGACTCATGCAGGGCATGACCGTTGCGTATTCGGGCGTTGAGGGCGCGTTTGCGGAGATTGCGTCAAAACGAATTTTCCCGGACGCTGTTAAAATCGCGTTTCCCGATTTTAATTCGGCATATAAAGCCGTCGAAAACGGAGAGTGCGACTGCTGTGTTCTGCCGATAGAGAACAGCTACGCGGGCGAGGTCGGACAGGTTATCGATTTAATTTACGAGGGAACGCTCAACGTTACGGGTATGTATTCACTCGCAGTTTGTCAGAATCTGCTCGGGATTAAGGGCGCGGATATTGAGAGTATTAAAAAAGTTATAAGCCATCCGCAGGCGCTCGGTCAGTGCGCGGATTATATAAAGGATCACGGATTCGAAACCGAGGAGTCGGCAAATACAGCCTTAGCTGCCAAAAAGGTCGCTTCATCGGACGATAAAACAGTTGCCGCAATCGCAAGTCTTGACACGGCTAAGCTTTATTCACTCGAAGTTATCGACCACGATATAAATGCAAGCACGCAGAACACGACTAAATTCGCCGTTCTTACGAGAACGCCCGAAAAACCGTCCGATACGGGAAGCTTTATAATGCTGTTCACGGTTAAGCAGGTTCCCGGCGCGCTCGCAAAGGCGATAAACGTTATCGGAAAATACGGATTCAACATGAAAGCGTTGAGGAGCCGTCCGATGAGAGAACCCGCATGGCAGTATTATTTCTACGTCGAGGTTGACGGAAGCGACAAGAGCGAAAACGGCAGGGCCATGATTTCGGAGCTTAAAAAGCAGTGCGAGAGACTTAAAATTGCAGGCAGATTCAAACAAGTAATTGATCTCGGGAAGTGAGAAAATGGATATACATGTTTCGTTAAAGGAAAACAGCTACGATATAACAATTGAACGCGGAGTGATGAAAAAGGCGGGCGGACTTCTGAATTTAGACAGAAATGTCCTCGTCGTTACCGATTCGGGCGTACCGGCGGAGTATTCAAATATAATAGCTTCGTTTTGTAAAAATCCCGTACGCGTTACGATTGAACAGGGCGAGGAGAGCAAGAATTTTGACAATTATAAATTATTGCTTGAGACAATGCTTGAAAACGACTTTACACGCTTTGACTGCGTTGCCGCCGTCGGCGGGGGAGTTGTCGGTGATCTGTCGGGATTTGCCGCCGCCACGTACATGAGGGGAATTGATTTTTATAATATTCCGACAACTGCTCTTTCGCAGGTTGACTCGTCCGTAGGCGGGAAAACGGCTATCGATTTCGGTCATTATAAAAATACGGTCGGAGCGTTCCGGCAGCCGAAACGGGTTCTTATCGATCCCGACGTGTTAAAAACGCTCCCTAACCGTCAGATATCGAACGGACTTGCCGAGAGCGCGAAAATGGCGGCGACGTTCGACGAAAAACTGTTCTCGCTGTTTGAAAACGGCGATATCGAAAGCAATATTGACATGATTATCGCGAGAAGCGTCGAGCTTAAAAAGGATGTTGTCGAAAAGGATGAGAAGGAATCGGGATTAAGACGAGTTCTGAATTTCGGACATACGATAGGTCACGCGATTGAAAGCACCGTCGCGCCGGGAACGCTTTATCACGGCGAATGCATCGGAATCGGTATGCTTGCGATGTGTTCGGACGACGTAAGAAAAAGAATTATAAATGTATTAAATAAATTATCGCTCCCGATATCTGCGGATTTCGATATCGACAAGGCGTGCGAAGCCGTTTTGCACGATAAAAAAGCCGTCTCGGGCGGGGCGAGAGTTATAATGTGCGAAAAGATAGGCACGTTTATCGAAAAAAAGATTTCAAACGAGGAATTAGCCTCATTGATAAGAAAAACAGGGGAGGGGGAATTCATATGAAAAACACGTTCGGAAATTCGTTGAGCGTAACGCTTTTCGGCGAAAGCCACGGCGAGGCTGTCGGCGCGGTTATCGACGGACTCGCTCCCGGAATTGAAATTAACGAGGAATTCATAGCCTCACAGCTTGATTTAAGGCGTCCGGCGGGTAAAATTTCAACAGCCCGTCACGAGGGCGACAAGGTCAGAATTTTATCGGGCGTTTTTCATTCGAAAGCCACGGGAACGCCCCTCGCTCTTATAATCGAAAACGAAAATACAAAGAGCGCGGACTACGAAAAAACGAGATATCTCGCCCGCCCGTCGCACGCGGATTACACGGCGCAGGTCAAGTACCGCGGATATCAGGACTACAGAGGAGGCGGTCATTTCTCGGGACGGATTACGGCTCCGCTTGTCGCCGCAGGAGCAGTCGCGATTGATATGCTTAGAAAAAAGGGCGTGTATATTGCGACTCATATAAAAAATCTGCACGGGGTCTGCGACAGAGAATTTGAAGATTTAAAGAGTGATATTGATTATCTTAATTCGATTCCGTACGCCGTGCTTGACGAAAACGCAAAGGAAAAAATGATAGCCGAAACCGAGGAATTCGCGGCGCAGGGCGATTCCGTCGGAGGTACGCTCGAAACCGCAGTCATCGGACTTGAATCAGGACTCGGCGAGCCGTGGTTTGATAGTATCGAAAGTCAGCTTTCGCATATTCTGTTCTCCGTTCCGGCTGTCAAGGGTATTGAATTCGGCGCGGGATTCGGATTTTCAAATATGACGGGAAGCGAAGCCAATGATTCGTTTTACGTTGAAAATTCAAAGGTAAAAACATACACGAATAATAACGGCGGAATCAACGGCGGAATCACGAACGGTATGCCGGTTATATTCAGATGCGCAGTAAAACCCACTCCGTCCATATTTAAAGAGCAGAAAACAATCGATATGAATACAATGGAGAACGCCGTCCTCTCATTAAAGGGCAGACACGACCCTGCCGTTATTCACAGGGCGAGAGTCGTTATAGATTCCGTTACGGCTCTGTGCATTGCCGATATGCTTACCGCCCGTCACGGCGCGGATTGGTTCGGGGGCGAGTAAAATGGAGTACGGTCTTCTCGGTAAAAAATTAGGTCACAGCTTTTCAAAGGAAATTCACGCCATGATAGGAGACTATGACTACCGTCTGTACGAAACGGACGAAAACGGCGTTAAAGAGCTGATGATGAAAAAGAATTTCAAGGCTATAAACGTCACGATTCCATATAAGGAAACCGTTATGCCGTACCTTGATTTTATAAGCGAAAACGCGAAGAAAACAGGAAGCGTAAACACTGTTGTAAAAATGGGCGGAACGCTGTACGGATACAATACGGATTTTGCGGGGCTCGAGGGGCTTATAAAGAGAACGGGCATTGAAATAAAGGACAAAAAGGTTCTCATATTAGGCACCGGAGGCACGAGCAAAACCGCGTACTCCGTGTCTAAGGATATGGGTGCGGACGAAATTTATAAGGTTTCAAGGCATGAGGGAGCGGACGTTATAACGTACAGCGAAGCGTACGAAAAGCACACAGACGCGACGGTCATAATAAACGCGACACCCGTCGGAATGTACCCGAAAAACGGTGAAAAGCCGATTGATATTTCAAAATTTAAAAATCTTACGGGAGTTATCGACGTTATATACAATCCGCTTGAAACCGCGCTGTTGAAAGACGCCCGGGAGCGTAATATTAAAAATGCGGACGGGCTTTACATGCTCGTTTTGCAGGCGGTCAAGGCATCCGAATTATTCTTCGATACAAAATACGATGATTGCCTTACGGATTCGATATTCAAAAAGGTTTACGCGGATAAAGAAAATATCGTTCTCGTCGGTATGCCGTCGTGCGGAAAGTCGACGATAGGCAGGATTATAAGCGAGGATTTGGGACGCGAATTTATAGACACGGATTCGCTTATAGTCGAAAAATACGGCGAAATTTCAAAGATTTTTTCCGAAAAAGGCGAAAAATATTTCAGAAATATCGAATCTCAAATAATTGCAGAGGTTTCAAAGAAAAACGGAGCCGTCATCTCTACGGGCGGAGGAGCCGTTTTGAGGGATGAGAATATAGATTATCTAAAACAGAATTCGAGAATTTATTTCCTCGACCGACCGATTGAAAAATTAGTACCGACTTCGGACAGACCGCTTGCCGGAACGAGGGAGAGAATAGAGAAGCTCTTCGGAGAGAGGTACGAACGCTACATTACGGTGTGCGACGAAATAATAGGAGTTCTCGACAACCCCGAAATCCCCGCAAAGGAAATCGAAAGAAGGCATTACGAATGAAAATAACGGTAATAAACGGCGCGAATATCAATATGCTCGGCATAAGGGAGCCTGATATTTACGGCAGCGAGAATTATAATACGCTCGTTAAGACTGTTGAGGATTACAGCCGTGAAAACGATATTGATATTGACATTTATCAGTCGAATCATGAGGGCGATCTTGTAGACAAAATCCAGTCGTGCTATCAAAAGTCGGACGGTATCGTAATCAATCCCGGAGCATATACTCACACGTCCGTCGCGCTTCTTGACGCGCTGAAGGCAGTGAGCATTCCGAGTGTCGAGGTTCATATTTCCGATGTGCCGAGCCGTGAGGATTTCAGACAGATAAGCTATATACGCCCCGTGTGCAAAAAGACGATAACCGGTCACGGCATTGCGGGATATGTCGAAGCTATTGAATTCTTACAAAAATTTATAACCGAAAGCAAGGAAAAATAAAATGAAACTCGATAATCAGCTCAGAATTCTTATAGTAGGTCTCGGGCTCATGGGCGGAAGCTATGCGCAGGGACTTTCACGCCGCGGATTTCACGTTAAGGCGATAGACACAAACCCCGACAGCATTTCGTTCGCAGAGGAGAACGGTTATATCGAAAAAGGCTTCTGCGAAATAGACGAAAACGCCGTAGGTGAAGCGGATATAATCGTTTTCGCACTGTACCCGCACGTATTTGTAAAGTGGATAGAGGAAAATCAGCATCTGTTTAAGCCCGGCGCGGTGCTTACCGACGTTACCGGCGTTAAGGAGTGCGTAGTATATAAAATTCAGGAAATGTTAAGACCCGACGTCGAATTTATAGCGGCGCATCCCATGGCGGGACGCGAGGTCTACGGAGTCAGGAACGCCGACGAGAGTATATTCAGAGACGCAAACTATATAATCGTTCCGACTGACAGAAACACGGTCAACGCTATCGAGGTTTGCAAAGCTATCGGACAGACTCTCGAATTCAACAGAATATCGTCGCTTCCTCCCAGAGCGCACGACGAGATGATAGGCTTCGTTTCGCAGCTTACGCACTGCATTGCGATATGTCTCATGACATGCTCTAAGAGCGAACACCTCGTCGATTACACGGGCGACTCGTTCAGAGATTTAACGAGAATTGCGAGAATAAACGAGGATATGTGGAGCGAGCTTTTCGAGCTTAACAAAACGGCACTGCTTGCGCAGATGGATAAGTTCAGAACAGAATTCAACGAGTTTTACAGAATTCTTGAATCCGACGATATAGAGGCTATGAAAGAGAAAATGAGACAGTCGACTGCGCGCAGAGCGTTGTTCGACAGGAAAAAGGAGGACGAATAAAATGATTTTCGAAAGAAAGCTGACAATTCCCAAAGAGGTTAAGGAGATGTACCCCCTCACCGACGGGATGAAAAAGGTCGTCGATGAGAGAAACGCGGAGATAAGCGGCATCTTCACGGGCTCTGACGACAGACTCCTGCTCATAATAGGTCCGTGTTCCGCCGACCGCGAGGACAGCGTTATCGATTATATTACAAGACTTCGCGAGGTGCAGGAAAAGGTAAAGGACAAGATTTACATTATCCCGAGAATATACACAAACAAGCCCAGAACCACAGGCGACGGCTACAAGGGTATGCTTCATCAGCCCGACCCGAACGAAAAGCCCGATATGTTCAAGGGAATAGTCACTATCAGAGAGCTTCACATGAGAGCGCTCAGAGAGACGGGCTTCAGCTGTGCGGACGAAATGCTTTACCCCGAGAATTACAGATATCTTGACGATATTCTCGCATACGTTGCAATCGGCGCGCGTTCTGTCGAGAACCAGCAGCACCGTCTGACATCGAGCGGAGTCAGAGTCCCCGTCGGAATGAAGAACCCTACCGGCGGCGATATCTCCGTTATGATGAATGCGATTACAGCGGCTCAGCACAAGCATACGTTTATATACAGAGGCTGGGAGGTTCACTCCGAGGGCAATCCTCTCGCCCACGCGATACTTAGAGGTTCGGTCGATAAATACGGACAGATGATGCCCAATTATCATTACGAGGATCTCGAGCATCTCTGCGACGCATACGCTAAAACGTCGCTTGCAAATCCCGCGGTCATAATTGACACGAATCACTGCAATTCGGCTAAAAATCCGTTTGAGCAGGTCAGAATCGCCAAAGAGGTTATGTACAGCTGCCGTTATAATTCGGATATAAAAAAGCTTGTCAAGGGCTTTATGATAGAGAGCTACATTGAGGACGGCGCGCAGAAGATAGGCGAGGGCATTTACGGCAAATCAATTACCGACGCGTGTCTCGGCTGGGATAAGACGCAGAAGCTTATCTTCGACCTTGCGGATATGCTTTAAAAGTAGAAATGTTATAAACAAATTAACCGCTCCGAGCAGAATCGGAGCGGTTTGCGTTTGTGTTCTTATTATCCGAATTTAGAGAAAAACGTTTCGAGGTCTATGCATTTATAGCCCTTTAAGTACCAAATGTCGTCGGAGAAGTTTCCGGTAAGTTCGTCTATCATGAAGTCCGACAGCTGATTTCCGTACTCATAATTTACAATGCCGACGAGTTTTTCGTTATAAAAATAATATAACGTGCTGTACTGATTCTCTGACAATCTGTAAACTATACATTGCTTACCGTGATAGTTCTCTTTTAAAACTGAAATGTACTGCGAATACGGATCGAGACTGACTGTACTCAAATAAAACAGTGATTCAATTCCAAGGTAATACGCTGTATCATAGTCAAGTTCTGCATATATTTTTTTAGGTTCGCTTGCCACATAGACTCTTGGGTCGGTATCAAGATTTCGACAGAGATATGTTATGTCATTGCCGTCGAGAATTACGCGCGTACGAGAATTTGCAGTATTATAATATGCAGTGATTTTTGATGTACCGTTTTCGTCTGTCATTGTTCCGCTTGCTTTATATCTGCCCGACATTACGGTCTTAAAATCGTCGAAAACCTTAACGACCTTATTGCACCACTTGCAGTGAACGCCGTCGGTTCCTGTCGTGTGGTCAGCTCTCGGTGTCTGTTTTGACTCTTTCTGAACATATCCGCACACTTCGCAAATTTCGGACTCGGTATATCCCGGACTCTGACATGTACTCTCGACGGCTTTTTTGTATTTTATTTTGTGTCCGCCCTTTATCGTCTGATGATCGAAAAGAACCTTACCGCAGGTTTTGCATACGGCTTTGTCCGTAAGTCCGTCGTGCGTACAGTCGGCGGGGGTACCCTTTTCAATCTCAACATCGTGGACTTCATATTCTGTATTGTCTATCTTAGCCGCCAGCCTAAGCGCGTTTCTTGCGTCGGAAGCGTTTATTATGCCGTCCGAATTTATGTCGGCGGCGACGAGTTTCATTCCGTCCTTTTCGTTGTCGAGCTTTGCCGCGATTCTCAATATAGCCCGCGCGTCGGACGCCGTTACCTTCCCGTTTAAGTCAAAGTCGCCGGGTACGACGGTGACCGCCGACGATATGAACGCGAATGCGAAAAGCATAAGCGCGCATATAAATGATGATGCGAATATTTTTTTCATAAATTACACCTCCGTGTTGATGAGAAAATTGTAGCATATTTATAATTAAAAATCAATAAGAAAATAATTTTTATGAAATTACCATAAAAATACATAACCGTCCCGATTTGCAAACCGAGACGGTTCTTTTATTTGTAAATTATTTATCCGCTTTTGTCATTTTAACGTCCGAATACCCGGAAAGCATTTCCTTTTGTGATGAGAAGAATTCGACGTCGTTTGAGTCCGCGTTTATTTTTATGAATACGGTGCCCTTTTCACTAAGCATATCGGGTGCGTTTTTTGCGTTTATATATTTATTGTTTTTCGGGTCGTTTGAACCGGGCAGAACCGGGGTAAAGATAAAACGTGATTTTTCATTTCAGTCTCATTTTTCAGATAAATTCGGAAATATCTACGGTCTGACTTTTCTTTTCAAACAACGAACCCGAATAATATGAAACGGTCAGTCTGCCGTTTTCGATATCCGGCTGTGCGTCAAAGAACGGTATTTCGTTTATTTTTGAAACGGGGTGATCGAATTCGGAGACGGTTTTTTCTTTCGAGCCGAAAATCTTTTTAATCGTAATTGATGTGCTGTCGCAGTAAACTATATTGTCATTAAAAATCGTAAGCGCGGCTGTATACTCTTCTTTTTCTCCGCTTTCGAGGTCGTAAACGTAAGTTTTTTTAGTGGATAATCCCGAGCCGAACTGAATTGAGACAGCTGTTACCGAGTCGGAAACTTTTATTATTTCGGGGTTGATTCTCGTTTCAAAATTTTCGAGAATTCTGCCGTCATGCGCTTTTATCTGCGTGTGATAAAGAGAGTTTGAATATATTTCGGAAACATAGGAGATATCCGATTTGGATTCAGCGCCGGTTGACGGTTCGTTTTCGGTTTGAGCGCATGCGCCGAGAACGGCGGCGGCAGTGATAAGTATTACGGGGATGACAGCTTTTTTCATTTTCGCTCACTCTTTTCTTTTTTTATTTTACAGACAATGTTTTCCTTTTGCAATTAAATGTTATCACGGGAAAATAATAAAAGCAAGTTACAAAAGTTTACAAAATAATAACAATAAATTACGAACAGTGATTTATTGTTTCGGCTTGTCGAAAAAAGTAGTTTTCGACAAGCCGGGAGACTGTCGAGAAAATGCCTGAATTTCGTTTTCTTTCGAGCGTCGCTGTACAAAAGTACCGCAGCGAAGAAAAAAACGAAAAACGCAAATGCCCCGAAATCATCAGGTTTCGGGGCATTTTATTAAAAAATCAAAAATATGTTTGCAATTTATCAATAAGAATCTTTTTTTCTGATATAACAAAACATAACGTGTCTTAAAAAGGCGTGGTTCAGGTGCTTTATCGACAGTCTGTAATGACGATAAATTACATTTTGTAATCTATCGTCATAAATTTACGGTTTTATTTATTAAGCCGTCTCTCTACGATTTTTTTGACCCATTTTCTTTTATCGTTGAGAAACGGCTCGAAATACTTATCGTACTTTTCGTCCTTATAATTTTCGAGCGCGGACAGCGCGTGACCGCTTACATTTTCGTCATCAAGCGCGTCGATTATTATTTTTACATAATCCTCGTCTTTCAGTCTGACGAAAAGGGTGTAAAGACATTGCTTATCTCTCGAATCGAATTTATCCGAACGTGCAAAGCGAATATAGTCGTCCTTATATTTCCTTTTTCCGAGCGACCGGAGCATATCGAATAAAGACCAGACGTTGTACTCGTTTGAATAATTTTCCGGCGTTTCGTCGAGCATTGAAATAATGATTTCTGCTAATTCGTCCGTTTTGTATTTAAGCCCGACAGCCTCGCTTAATATACAGTATCTGTCGTAAAAGGAATTCGAACGGTCGTTGATATATCCGATTATTTTTTTATAAAGATAATCTCTCTGCTCTTTTTCGGGATGAAAATTATAAAGCGCGTCGACGGGTATGATTTTCGATATCTGTTCTTTAAATTCTCTTACGCTGTCGGATTTTATCTTAAACAGTTCCGGATTCTGTTTTATTGAGTTTTCGATTATTTCGGAAAAGTCAGATGTCATACGTTTCATTATTTAAAAAGTTTTTCGAGCACGGACATGATTTTGTCGATATATGAAATGAGTTTTTCAAAGAAATTCTTTATATTGTCTGCGATGTTTCCCGCTCTGTTCGTTTTTACTCCGTATCCTGCGATAACGCCGTTATTGTCGTTTACCCCGTCTGCATCAAATGCGAATTCATATAAAAACGGAGCGAGCATTGCGGTTATAAGATATTCGCCCGGAGTGATTCCGCCGAATTCCGAACAGTATTTCTTAGTAAGGTTTTGTATTGTCCGGCTGTCGTAATCCGGAACAATGCTGTTTATTCCGTTAAGTATTGCGTTGTCGGTGACATAGGCTGGGATATCCTTTAAAATAAGCGACGCTGTTTTCAAAAGCAGTATAACCTCGTCGGAATCAAGGTCATTGCTTTCCTCTCCCTCATAATGAGAGGAGACGAGTTCTGTTGCAATGTCCCATCCGTTTTTATATCCTGCGGGGTTTATATCGATATTGTATTGCTCTGCAAGTTCAATTATTCCGTTTTCGCCTTCGTAGTCCGTATTTAAAATACTTATAAGTCTGTCGGAAAAAACGCTGACCGCGTTATATGCGACACTGTTTTCGTTAACTCCGAGCTTTTCGGGAGACAGGCTTCTTTCGAGTCTGTACTGTACGCCCGCTTTGAGAAAGCCCTTTGCGTAGGCGTTTAAATCCTCGTTCATCTTATCGGTCTGAATGTCGTTCAGCGCAGGCTGTGCGGATATAAGCGCATCGGTATCTATTGAACGTATTGTCTGCGACTCGTATTTTATCGTCTCGTCTGCGAACGTAAAAACTCTGTACGCAAGAGGGTACATTGTAAGACTCGTCACTGCAAAATCATAAATAACATTGCCCCCTGCCGATGTAAAAGATGAAACGTCCGAGCAGTGTTCATGTCCGCTTATTACCGTTTTTATTCCCCAGTCCGCAAAAAGGGAAGCTGTTGTATTATGAAACTTAACGATAAAGTTACGGCTTAAAATTCTCTGCGCGGGCATGTGATCGAGCAGATTATGGTGCATCATTAGAATCGGATATCTGCCGTCGTCCTTTGCGCTCATTGTCTGTTTTTTGACCCAGTTAATTTTATCCGCCGTCATTCCGTCCTCGGTTGATTTGTCGGGATTGTTGGAATCGAGCGCGATAAGTCTGTATTTTTCTCCGAGGTCGGCGGTGTATGAGCAGTCGCCGTCCCTTATTTCGATAGCCTTATCATAGCCGAAATCGGCGTAAATTTCTTTGAACAAATCGTAATTTGTGTTAAGATTATTTCCCGCGTCGTGGTTTCCGTTTATAACGAAAACATCCTTGCCGGTTTTGTCCTCAAAAGCTTTGAGCTTTTCGGCGACTGCGCGGTGATCCTCGGGGTATCTCTTTCCGCTGTCGGCAAGGTCGCCCGCGATAAGCACATAGTCTATGCTGTCGTCCTCGGCACATTGATTTAAAAACGAATCGATAATAAAACCGCTCTCTTCCTCCATTGCGGCGCGTCGGTTTGCGTACCGGAATACGGGGTCGGAATTTGTCTGTTCAAGTTCCTCGGAAATCGCGCTGTAATGTAAGTCGCCGGCGGCGGCTATTTTAAGAGAATCGCTGTCGGTTTTGCCGGCAAACGCGGGAGTCGAACATGATACCGCTGTAATAAATGCGAGAATGAGGGAAACGGCTTTTTTCATTGATTAACAATCCTTTTAAAAGTTATGGTATTATATTACATTAATTTGATAATATTTCGATTCTTTTTGTGAATTATAGCATTATTTTTTCAAGTTTTCTTTTCGCTTCGATTATTTCCCTGTCCTCCGAATAGCTCCAGTCGTATATTTCTATTATATAGTTTCCGTCGTAGCCTATCGCCTTCATATCGTTAAAAAACTTCTTAAAATCAAAATCGCCCGTCAGCGGAGGAATACAGTCCATATTCGAATTATGGTCGCTTATATGGACGTGGCGTATGCTTTCCCCGACGGCGTTTATAAAATCGGTATATTCAAAATGCGCCCTGTACGCCTGCTTTATATCAAGCACGACTCCGAAATCACCGCCTATATAATCCCTCATCCGCTTTAAATATTCGGGGCTTTCGCCTCTGTAATAAACGACGTTCTCGTGACAGACGTGAATTGAATATTTCTTTCCGAGCTCTGTTAAATACTTAAATCTCTCGAAATACTCGCCGTCGGATATCGAGCCGGGTATTTTCGCCCCGTGAAAAACGCATATATCCGCGCCGAGCTTGTGCGTTACGTCAAAAAATCGCTCATACAGCGGAAGAGAGTCGATAAATCTGCGTTCGTAATTCGAAAATAAATAAAACGATTCCGCAAACGACTGAAACGGATGCATGGAAATGATATTAATGCCGTATTTATTTTTTATGTCAATAATCGTTTTTACGAATTCATCCTTTAATTCGGACGGGGAATTGAGGAACAGTTCAGCCGTTTTTATCCCGAGTCTGCCCAAGCGTTCGAGCGAATTTTCCGTCACGTCGGGGTAAAAACAGGCGGATGACGCGCCGACAGTCATTTTATCGCTTCCTTTATTTGTGTGTTGATTGTATTCTATAATAATTTTAAAATATATTCAAGGGTGAGAAGAGTGAAAATAGATGTTAAAGAGATAAAAAAGGCGGTAAAATCGATTAATCCGTTTTCGAAATACATGATGAGCTACGGCGGGATATTGGTTATTTGTTTGTATATTGGGGCTTTGATACTTTTCTGTTTTAAGGGGTCGATAGCAGGGTACTACGAGGATCTCGATATGTGTTATCAGCTTCTCGGCTGTGCGAAGGACTGTCTCGGCGCGTCGTTCGTTCCCGCGTTGCTTTTGGAGATAATACATATCGCGGAGGGTACAGACAAAAAATAAATTTGGATCGGGTATTGCGGATATATTGTTAATATGCTATAATTTTCATAAGAACATAACAATTTTTTATGATTATCTTATGAAAGGCGTGACGATATGAAAACCATCTATAATGCAAGGTGGATCAAAACTCCCGTTTCCGGGGACGGCATAAGCGTTCAGTTTACGAAATGCTTTGACTCGCGCAATGTCCGCAGAGCAACTCTCAACGTAACCGCAATGGGTGTTTACAACGCGTTTGTCAACGGCAGACGGGTCGGTAAATACGTGCTTGCTCCCGGCTGGACGGATTACCGTCATCGTTTGCAGTATCAGAGTTACGATATTACGGAGCTTATGAAAAATGAAACGGTCGTTGCGATAAGCACTGCGCCCGGCTGGAACGCGCTGTACCGCAAAGATTTCTGCGACGATGTCGACTGTGAAAAAGAACCTGCGATAATTGCGAGCATCGATATAAAATATTCTGACGGTTCATCCGAGTGTGTTCTGACCGATTCTTCATGGTCGGTTTACTCCGACGCGGTTGTTTATTCTCATATTTATAACGGCGAGACGTTCGACGAGACCGCGGTGCCCGAAAAATTCGGAAACGCTGTGGAATTCGATTATAAAAAGAATATTCTTATCCCTCAGCAGGGCGAGGAGATAAGAGAGATTCAGACTCTTGACGCGAAAAAGCTCATTATTACCCCTTCGGGCGATAAAGTTATAGACTTCGGTCAGGAGATAACCGGCTACGTCCGTTTTAAGATAAAGGGCGAGCACGGGGATAAGGTTAAAATTCTGCACGGAGAAATGCTCGACAAAAACGGCGAATTCTATAACGCGAATTACCGCGGAGCAAAAGCCGAAATCAACTACACGTGCGACGGTAAAACGAGAGTGTACAATCCTCAGCATACATTTTTCGGATTCAGATACATAAAACTATGTGACTGGTGCGAGGAAATAAGGCTCGAAAACTTCAAAGCCGTTGCGGTAAGCTCTGATTTAAGACGTACCGGATATTTCGAGTGTTCGGACGCTAAGCTTAATAAGCTTTTTTCAAACATAATATGGAGCAATACCGATAATTTCCTCGACATCCCGACCGACTGCCCGCAGAGGGACGAAAGACTCGGATGGACGGGCGATGCGCAGGTGTTCTGCAAGACGGCGGCTCTTAACTTCGATACGAAGAAATTCTTTACAAAGTGGCTTGACGACGCGATAACCGAACAGAAAGAGGACGGCTCATTCCCGCATGTTATCCCCGGTCTTAACTGGGATGAAAAACCGTCGGCCGCTTGGGCGGATTTCGCCGTCATAGTCCCGTGGACGCTGTATCTTGTCTACGGCGATAAGGAGCTTTTGAAGAGGCATTATCCTATGATGAAACGCTGGGTTGACTATGTTGATTCCGTGAGCACGAATCATCTTTGGCTCGGCGGCGAGCATTTCGGTGACTGGCTTGATTTCAGCCCCGAAACTACCGAGTGCGGCGGAAAGACTGATAAGGATTTGATTGCTTGTGCATTTTTTGCATACTCTACGGAGCTTCTCATAAATGCAGGAAATGCGATAGGTGTAGATGTTTCTTATTATGAATATTTAATAGCCGAGATAAAATCCGCGTTCATCAAAAAGTATATTAAGGACGGCAGAATTGTGTGCGATACGCAGACGGCGTGCATACTTGCTTTAAAATTCGGATTGTGCGGACTCGACGAGGAAAATATTGTTAAACAGCTTGTCGATTCGATAAAAGAGTACGGTCACATGACGACCGGATTTGTCGGAACACCGTATATTCTCCCGATTTTAAGCCGTTACGGTTACAGCAAAATCGCGTATGACCTTATATTGAGAACGAAGTTCCCGTCGTGGCTCTATTCCGTCGAAAAAGGCGCGACGACCACATGGGAGCATTGGGATTCGATAAAGGAAAACGGCGATATGTGGTCTACGGATATGAATTCGTTTAATCACTACGCGTACGGAGCCGTCGCAGAGTGGATGTACGGCAACATGGCGGGCATCAATATCTGCGAGGACGCGCCCGCGTTCAAAAAGATAATTTTCAGCCCCGAAACCGACGAACGCATTAATTATGTAAAGGCTTCCGTTGATTCGCAGAACGGCGTTATTTTAAGCGAGTGGCGCAGAGGTTCGGACGGCAGAATAACCTATACGTTCATAGTTCCCGAAAACAGCGAGGCATACGCTTATATAGGCGGTAAGGAGATAAAGCTGTCGGCGGGCGAGAATATAATAAAAGAATAAAAGAATAAAAGAAAAAAACATATAAGTACAGACTCTCGGGAATTCGTTTCCGAGAGTTTTTTGTGTTGAATAACAGTGTAAAGTATGATAGAATTATATGTAATTTTGATTTATCGGGATTGAGCAGCGGTGTTAAAAAAGGTTTATGTCGAAATCGGAAATATTTGCAACTTAAACTGCGATTTCTGCCCGGGAACCGAGCGGAAAAAGGAGTTTATGTCCGTTTCCGATTTTAAGCTTATCGCGCCCAAGGTCAAGAAAGTATGCGGCTATATTTATCTGCACGTTATGGGAGAGCCGTTACTGCATCCGAATTTAGACGAAATACTGTCAGTATGCAATGAAAATAAACTTAAAGTTTCCGTTACGACGAACGGTACGCTTTTAAAGGAAAAAGAGAGTATTCTGCTTTCTTCTCCCGCGCTTTACAAGGTCAGCGTATCGGTTCATTCGTTCGAGGCAAACGGCGGGATCGATATAAAAAACTACTTTGAAAATATATACGAATTTACGAAAAAGGCAAGCGAAAAAGGCGTTATCGTTTCATTGAGACTATGGAACCTCGATTCAGATAAATTAAAGGGCAGAAACGGACTCAACGGCAGTATAACGGATTATTTTCTTAATAAATTCCCCGGGTATGAAACAAACCGTACGGGTTATAAATTAAAGAAAAACGCGTATATCGAATTTGCCGAAAAATTTAAATGGCCCGGCGAGGGCGGAGAAAACAAAACCGACGGCAGATTCTGCTACGCATTGAGAGATCAGACAGCCGTGCTGTGCGACGGTACCGTCGTTCCGTGCTGTCTTGACAGAAACGGCGAAATGAGGCTCGGAAATATTTATGAAAACGAAATTGACGAAATTCTTAACGGCGAGCGGGCAAAGATGATTTACGACGGTTTTTCGTCGCTTAAAGCGCGCGAAAAGTTATGCGCCGAATGTGAATATGCAAGGAGATTTGACAGATGATAATAAAAGAAAAAATCACGCTCGACGGCGCGGGAAATACGAGAGACCTCGGTAATATATCGTTCGGCGGTAAAAAAATAAAGAACGGGATGCTCATTCGAAGCGGTAATCTTGCTTCTCTGTCCGAACGCGATATAGATACGCTCGAAAATAAATATAAGGTCAAAGCCGTAATCGACCTTAGAACCGACCTTGAAGCAAAAGAAGCTCCCGACGTTGTTTTAAACGGCGCGAATTATTACAGGCTTACCCCGCTTACGGAGTCGGCGATGGGCGTTACGCATGAAAAAGCTACGGGACTTGAGCTTTTCACAAACGGAATCGATATAAAAATTGACCCCGATACGTATATGTGCGAAATGTATGATAAATTTTTATTTTCCGAACACGGCATGAGCGAATACCGTAAGTTTTTCGACATCCTGCTTGAAACCGACGGATGTGTTTTATGGCATTGCAGTGCGGGCAAGGACAGAGCGGGCATGGCGGCGGCTCTTGCCGAATTGGCTCTCGGCGTTGACGAGGAGACCATTGCCGAGGACTTTATGCTTACGAATTTCTTTACCGAGAAAGAGCGTGAGGAAAAGCTCGAAATGTTCCTGACATATCCCGGAGCAAAGGCGATAAGGGACTATATCTACGCGCTGCTCAGCGTGAGCGAAAAATACATTGAACATGTTATCGGCGGAATGAAAAACGATTTCGGAAGCGTTGAGGATTATTTTGAAAAGGGAATAGGACTTACGGCTGACGAAATTAATACATTGAGAAATAAATATACCGAGAGTATAAATTGACAATTTATGATAATAACACGTGATAAAAGCTTTTATTCTACGCTTATAAAGCTGTCGATTCCGATAGCTCTGCAGAATTTAATAACGTTCTGCGTGGGACTTGCCGACAACCTGATGATAGGCTCGCTCGGCGACAGCGCGATATCCGGCGTTTATATGGGCAGCCAGGTTCAGACGCTCATGCAGGTTTTTTCAACGGGAATCGAGGGTGCGATTCTCGTTCTTTCCGCACAGTACTGGGGAAAAAGAGATACCGGAAGCATTAAAAAGATAGTGTCGATCGGTCTTAAATTTTCCGTAATATTCGGTCTTATCGTAAGTATAATATGCGCCGTTTCCCCGGGGTGGGTCATATCGCTTTTTTCGCCCGATTCCGCGGTTATCGCAAGCGGGCGCGAATATCTCGGCGTGCTGTGCTATTCGTTTGTGTTCTTTTGCATAACGCAGTCGCTTATAGCCTCCATGAGAAGCGTGGAGACTGCGAATATAGGCATGGCGGTTTCGCTCGTGTCGCTCGTTGTCGACGTTGCGCTCAATTATGTATTGATATTCGGAAAATTCGGTTTTCCCGTCCTCGGCGTACGGGGCGCGGCGATCGCTACGCTTACGGCGAGAATATGCGAATGCGTTATCATGATAATATACGTCTTTATTATAGATAAAAAGCTGAAGCTTTCCGTTAAAGACCTGTTTACGTTTGATAGAATTCTGTTAAAGGATTTTATCAAATACGGCTCTCCGATTATCGCGGGGCAGGTCGTATGGGCGTGCAACATGATGGCAAACAGCGTTATCATCGGTCATATGGGCAAGGAAGTAACTGCCGCCGTAAGCATTGCGAATATGCTCAACAATCTCGCATACGTAACAATGAACGGCATGGCGGCCGCTGTCGGAATTATAACGGGTAAAACCGTCGGCGCGGGCAAGCGAGATAAAATGACGGAGTACGCAAAAACCGTGCAGGTGATTTTCCTCGGGCTCGGAATCGTGACGGGACTTACACTGTTTTTAATAAAGAATCCGTTTATCTCGTTTTATAATGTAAGCGAGGAGGCGGGCGCGTATGCAAAGCAGTTTATAAACGTTCTCTCGGTTACAATGGTAGGAACGTGTTATCAGTGCGCGTGCCTTTTCGGACTTGTGAAGTCGGGCGGTGATATTGGATTCGTATTCAAAAACGATACGTTATTCGTTTTTCTCGTCGTTATTCCGTCGGCGTTAATATCCGTAAAGCTCGGCGCTCAGCCGTGGATTACTTTTTTGTGTCTTAAAAGCGACCAGATTTTAAAGTGTTTTGTCGCGGCGGTTAAGATAAACAGGTTTAATTGGATGCGAAACCTGACAAGAGACGCCGAAAGCACTTGACAAAAAGGCAGATAAAAATTAGAATATAAAAAAACGGGGAGGATAAATTATGAACGTTAAATTTTATTCTTCGTCGGCGGCAGGCACCGTAGAGGCTCCGCCGTCTAAAAGCATGGCGCACAGACTTTTGATATGCGCATGCCTTGCAAAGGGCAGAAGCGTTATTAAAAACATTGCGTATTCGAACGACATTCTTGCGACGCTCGACTGTCTCGAAACACTCGGCGCAAGGTGCGAGAGGGGAGACGACTATGTTGTTGTCGACGGTATAGACGTTCACTCGTTTATTCCCTCTGGCGTGTTCAGGTGCCGTGAGAGCGGAAGCACGCTGAGATTTATGATTCCCGTAGCGCTTATGTGCGGTGAACGATGCGAGTTTAACGGAACTCAGTATCTTATGCACCGTCCGCAGAGCGTTTATGAGGAGCTTTTTGCAAGACAGGGTATTAAGTTTAAACGAGGGAATGATTATATCCTCGCAAAGGGCAGTTTAAAGCCCGGAAATATTAAAATTGCGGGCAACGTCAGCAGTCAGTTCGTCAGCGGGCTTCTGTTTACTCTGCCGAATCTTGACTCCGACAGCGTTCTTGAAATTATTCCTCCCGTCGAGAGCAGATCATACATAGATTTAACATTGAAAAGTCTTGAAGAATTCGGAGTAAAAGCCGAATGGACGGATGAAAACACTCTGTTTGTCAGGGGAAATCAGCAGTTTGTGCCGTGCAATATAACGGTTGAGGGCGATTATTCGAACGCGTGCGCATTTGACGCGTTCAATACAATCGGCGGATGTGTAAACGTCACCGGACTTGACGAAAACAGTCTCCAGGGCGACAGGGTTTATAAGGAGTATTTTAAATCTCTGACAGACGGTAAAGCCGAACTTGATATTTCCGACTGTCCCGATTTAGGACCGGTTCTGTTTGCCGTCGCGGCTTCGAATCACGGCGGAGTATTTACAGGAACGGACAGACTGAGAATAAAAGAGAGCAACCGCATTTCCGCGATGAAAACGGAGCTCGAAAAAGTCGGCGCGTACGTTTACGAGGAGGACAGTAGGGTTACTGTCATATCAGCCCCGCTTAGCGAACCGACATGTGAAATCGACTCTCATAACGACCACAGAATTGTTATGGCTATGTCGCTGATCCTCTCGAAAACAGGGGGAGTTATAACGAACGCGCAGGCGATTAATAAGAGTCTGCCCGATTATTTCGATAAGCTCAAAACATTGGCGGTTAAATTTGATATAGAATAATAAAGCTTTATATGAAAAAAAGCTGTCCGGATTTTTAACCTCCGAACAGCTTTTATTTTGTTATCTTTTACTTTCTCAGACCGTGGAAAATCGTAATACCGTCAAATGCGGAATCGTCGCCCTTAATGAACGCGATTATTTTAATAAGCAGTGCAAAAAGGTCTGCAAGAAGCTGATTAACGTCATAATCTTTACCGAACTCGAACATAACAGCACCTCCGGGTAATTATTTATAATATAATGTTAGCATACAAAAACCGATTTATAATTAAATTAAAGAAAAATAACTTATTTATCCAGTAATTTATTGCCGTCGGGGTCGAATATTTCGATTCTCGTAAGCCCGTTTTTCGAATAGTGGCGGACTTCCTTATTGTAGCCGTCCTTTCCGTTAGTTACGGTGTATTCTATAAGCTCCCCGTTCTCGAACGTGAAAAACGTCGACGAAGAATCGGCTGTAATCGAGAGAACCGCAAGCTTTGAGTTCTTATACTCGGCGTATATATATTCTTTCGAATCCTTGTACATTTGAACCGACCTGAAAATCCCATCGCCGTTTTCGTTGAATCCGACATACTGTGTGTTGCCGTTCGAATCCGTATAAGTTTCGGCTTTTGCATACGCCTTGTTCTGTACTTCGACGGGCTGAACCGCCGAAAAATCAAGCTTTTTAAGCTCGCTTTCCGCGATCTTTACGCAGTAGTCCGCATATCCCGATTCACCCTCGAGCGGGATAGCTGTCTGCTGTTGAGATTTAGAATTCGGCTCGTTCGTCGACGGTTCGTCTGTCTTAGAACCGTTTGTACACGCGCAGAGGCTTAATACCGAAATAACGGCAATAAGAGCGGTTATAATTCTTTTTTTCATTTTCATCATTCCTTTATTCGAACAGACTGAAATCGAATTCATCCTCGTCTCCGACCTTTGCGGACGGGGGAGCCGGGCGGTTTCTGTTGTTTTTGTTATTTTTATCGTCGGAATCCTTTTTGTCCTTTAATTCGTTTTTCGACAGTCCGGTTATGTTCTTCTGAAGCTGTTTACCCGTTGATTTTGCCTTTGACATAAAGTCGGAAACGGACATACTCTGTTTCTTCTTTTTTGCCGAACGGCTCATTTTTGATTTGATTCTGTCGGAATCCGCTTCGGATTTTCTGATAATAGTCTCATCGTCGTCCTCGTCGTCGATTCTGTTTTCGATACTCTGTTTATATTTTGAAACTTTCTTTCTGCCCTTATGTGCGACTATGTAAATATATACGCCCGCGCCGACGCCGGCAACTGCAAGAACGGTTAAGAATATCGGCGAAGTCAGAACCGTTTTAATTAAATTTAAAACAAACATAAGAGCGTTCGCCTTTACGTCGTCGCCCGAAACAAGGTCGACCTCCGCTACAACGGAGTCTGCATACATGATTTTTGCATGTCCGACCTTTTCGCCCTTCTTTATTGGTGCGTTTACGGAGTCGGGCAAATCCGTTTCGAAGTTTACGCTTGACTCGTCGACTCCCGACGGAACGAGGGCGTTGACCTTTTCGGCGGGAACGACCCTGATATGGTCTGCGTCGGCGGACAGCTTCACGGGCAGTTCGCATACGTATGTCGACGTGTCCGCGACAGTTGCGAGTTTCATATTCGCAAACGCCCATTTAAACATCTTCTTGCAGTCGAGCAATGCCGTATTATCGTTGTAGCCGTCGCCGTCCTTGTCTATATTCGGGGCTTTCATCGCTACGGCTATGTAAGTATATCCGTTCTTTGTTGCTGTCGTTACGACGCTTCTGCCCGCTTTTGATGTATACCCCGTCTTTATTCCGTTCGCATACTCGTAATAGTAAAGTCCGCGGTAGCTGTTGATTATATCAATGCTCGTGATGAGGTCGCGTTCCTCGCTCGTTTTGTTCGTCGGCTGAACGGTGTAGTATACCGTGTCGGTAATCTCTGTGAGAACGGGGATATCGAGCATGTATTTTGCGATTTTTACGAGGTCGTTCGCTGTTGTGTACTGATTTTCGTCATCAAGACCGTGCGGGTTTGCAAAATGCGTGTTCGTACAGCCTAAATCCGTGACAAATTTATTCATCATTTTTACGAATGAGCCAATACTGCCCGCGGTGTATTCGGCAAGAACGTTCGCCGCGTCGTTCGCGCTCTGAAGCATTAAACAGTAAAGAAGGTCACGAACGCTTATCTCCTCGCCGGGAACGAGTCCCGCCATTGTACTGCCCGTGTTGTCAAGGGGACGGATCGCTGTCGAATTTACTGTGACTTTCTCGTCAAGATTCTTGCAGTTTTCGACTGTCAGTATCGCCGTTACGATTTTTACGAGCGAAGCTGGGCTTGCTTTTTCGTCGGAATTCTGCGAGAAAACCACCGTTCCGCTGTCCTTGCTGACGAGCAGATAGATTTCGCTGTCAAGCTCCACGGACGAATTATATGCCGCCGACGCGCCTATCGGCAGAACGGAAAAAATTGTTATCAATAAAGTTATAATAAAAATAATGCATTTTTTCATAGACATTCACCTGAAGAATAGTGTATAATATATTCAATAACCGATTAAGAGGGTAATTTTATGGTTTACGTTACGGGCGATACCCACGGGGATATCAGCCGTTTGTCGCCGTCCGCTCTTAAATTTATGGAGCCGGGCGATACATTGATAATTTGCGGAGACTTCGGATTCGTTTGGGATAACTCAAAACGAGAGGATAAAATATTGAGAAGTCTCGGAAAAAGGCGTTACAATATCTGCTTTATAGACGGCACGCATGAGAATTTCGGTCTGCTCGACCGTTATCCCGTCACTAAATTCAACGGCGGAAAGGTTCACCGTATATCGGGCAATCTCTATCACCTCATGCGCGGTCAGCTGTACCGCATAGACGGCATGAGCATTTTCACCATGGGCGGGGGAGAGCTTCCCGACGCGGAATACGTTGAAGTCGGCGACGAATTGGGCGGAGCGGAGCTTCCGAGCCGTGACGAGCTTCTCGCGGGCGTAGGAGTTATGGAGCTTGTCGACTATAACGTCGACGTGATTGTAACCCACGAGCCTCCGGCAAAGACGAGAGAATTCCTGCTTCTCAATACGAAAGAGGAAGCGAAGGTCTCCGCGCTCAACACGTTTTTTGACGAGTTAAGCCGTCAGTGTACTTATAAAAAATGGTACTTCGGCAGTATGCACGTCGATAAATTCATTTCCTCGAATCAGATCGCGCTGTATAAAAACATCGTCGACGCAAAAACGGGAATGAAGATAAAATAAATATTCGGACGGAGCGAATTTCGTTCCGTTTTTTTTGACTATAAGAATTTTTTGAGAATCTCGCGCGCCGTTTCGTAAGTAAACTCACCGGGCGTTCTCTCGAAATTCTTAACGCCGTTTGCCCAGCGTTTCGAATAAGAATCAATTTGCTTTTCGCTCATTTTAATGTTAATATCCGTAAGAGCGTTTATTATTTTTTCAAATAGCTTTCTGTCTGATTTTATAATCGAGAAAAACTCGTCCGCTTTTTCTTTTTCATTTTCGGCGGCGAGAGAAACGTATTCGTTCATAAACGCCGTACACGCTCTGCCGTGCGGGATGCCGAAATCCTCCGTCAGAACGTAGCCGACGGTGTGCGGAAAGCACGTTCCCGTTATATTTATCGCAAGACCGCCCAAAAGGGAAGCGGTGTAAAGCTCGTCCCGCTCTTTTTCGCCGGGGAGTCTTTTTTCATTATAAAACATTACAAGATGGTTCCACAGAATTTCGATTCCGCGTTTTGCATACATGACGGACAGCTCGTTTGAATTTTTTGCAAAATACGATTCCACGCAGTGCGCGAAAGCGTCGAGCGCGGATGAGACCGTAACGGAGTACGGAACGGAGTAGGTGTATTTTGAGTCGCAGAAAGATACATTTGCATAGCAGTCGGGACCCGATATACTCTTTTTGCATCCCGTTTCGGAATTTGTAAGAACCGAAACACCCGTAACCTCGCTTCCCGTTCCCGCCGTGGTTCCGATAAGAATGACGGGCAGGGGATTATTGCATCCGGAACGTGAATAAATATCCGTCTCGCCCATGTCCTTGTTCGAAGCGTAAATCGCGGCGGCTTTTGACGCGTCGAGAGGAGAGCCTCCGCCTATTCCTATGATAAAATCGGCGGAAATATTCCTCGCTTTTTCTCCTGCTTTTAAACAGTCTGACGTCAGCGGATTCTCCGTAACCGAATCGAAAATTTCGTATTCGATACCTGCCTTTTCAAGCGTTTTTTGTGTGTCTGTCAACGCTCCGCTCTTCTTTGCCGCTGAACCGGACGTTATAATAAGACACTTTTTGCCGAAAGAAGAAAAAACGCCGGCTGAGTTTGTTACGCAGTCTTTCGCGTTTATCACCCTCGCGGGCATATATGAAGAAATATTCATTAAAACAACTCCGAAAAAATTTAAAAGTAATTAATATAAATTAAGTATACAATATATAAAGAGCATTTGCAAAGCGTTTTTACCATTCTTATAAAAAAAATAATAATTTATCGTATTTAACATATCTTCCTTGACAATCGATATGAAAATGGTGTAAAATGCTTATATAGTTTTTATCAACCGGGAGGCTGTCATGTCTAAAAAATATATTATCGCTCTCGACCAGGGAACGACAAGCTCAAGAACCATAGTTTTCAACAAAAAAGGTGAAATCGTATCAAAGGCACAGTATGAATTTCCGCAGATTTACCCCAAAGCGGGATGGGTCGAGCATGACCCGGAGGCTATACTGACCAGTCAGTTCCGCTCTATTGCCGACGCGCTTGTCGAGGGCAAAATAGAGGCTAAGGATATCGCCGCTATCGGCGTTACGAATCAGCGCGAGACTACGATTCTCTGGGATAAAAACACGGGCAAGCCCGTTTACAACGCTATCGTTTGGCAGTGCCGCCGTACCGCTCCCATGTGCGAGCAGTTAAAGGCGGAGGGGCTCGGCGAGTACATACAGGAGCATACGGGTCTTATTATAGACGCGTACTTCTCGGGCACTAAAATTAAATGGATTCTCGATAACTGCGAGAAGGCACGCAAGCTTGCCGCCGAAGGAAATCTTCTTTTCGGTACAATCGACACGTGGCTTATATGGAATCTTACCGGACGCAAGGTTCACATCACCGACTATTCGAACGCTTCGAGAACCATGCTTTTCGACGTAGACAGACTTTGCTGGGACGAGTATCTCTGCGATAAGCTCGGTATTCCGATGTCGATTCTGCCCGAGGTTCGCCCCTCGAGCGAGGTTTACGGAGAGGTTGCCCCCGGAATCCCCGGACTTGAAGCTCTTGCGGGAGTTCCCGTTGCGAGCGCGGTCGGCGATCAGCCCGCCGCTCTGTTCGGTCAGGCGTGCTTCCGCCCCGGTCAGGCAAAGAATACGTACGGTACCGGCTGTTTCCTGCTTATGAACACAGGCGGACAGCGAGTTAAATCAAAGAATAATCTTCTCACCGGCATTGCGTGGGGTATTGACGGCAGAGTTGAATACAGTATAGAGGGAAGCGCGTTTAACGCAGGCGCGGTCATTCAGTGGTTAAGAGACGAAATGGAGCTTATTTCGAGCGCACCCGAGTGCGACCGTCTTGCAGAGAGCGTTCCCGACGCTAACGGAATTTACCTTGTTCCCGCGTTTACCGGACTCGGCGCTCCGTACTGGGATATGTACGCAAGGGGTTGTATCGTAGGAATTACGAGAGGTACAAATAAACGTCATATCGCACGCGCGGTTCTGGAGAGCATTACGTTCCAAATGACGGATTTGTTAGAGGCTATGAAAGCCGATTCGGATATCCGTCTCGAAGAACTTAGAGTCGACGGCGGCGCGAGCGTAAGCAATATTATGATGCAGATTCAGGCTAACATGATCGGTACTACGGTTAACCGTCCCAAGGTCGTAGAGACTACGGCTCTCGGCGCGGCTTATCTTGCCGGACTTGCCGTAGGGGTATGGAAGTCAAGAGCCGAAATCGAGGGAATCAGAGAGGTTTCCAGAGAATTCGTTCCTCAGCTGAGCAAGGAAGAACGCGATAAGATTTATGCGGGATGGAAAAAGGCTGTCGAGAGGTCTATGAACTGGGCGGATAAATAAATTGTAATATTTATATGAGGAATGTCCGAAAACGGGGCGTTCCTCTTTTTATAACGGTGCATATAGCAAAAGAGAGTCGAACCCATAAGGTTTATATCCACCCTCTTTCCGCTT
>UQQT01000023.1 GCA_900543395.1 uncultured Oscillospiraceae bacterium
TAACAAAACATAACGTGTCTTTAAGGCGTGGTTCAGGTGCTTTATCGACAGTCTGCGCCGATGTTAAAAATCGGCTTTGTATAACACATTATTTCGCCGGAATCCGTTATATCTATTATTCCGCACGAATTCTCCCTGACGGAGCCGGGGTTCATTATATATAATCCTTCGTCGTAATCAACGAACGGAACGTGCGTGTGCCCGTACAGTGCAATGTCCGCGCCGTACAGACGGGCAGTCGATTTCAGTTCTTCGATTCCGTACTTAACATGCTCCGTCTGACCGTGGGACATATATATTTTCTTTCCGCCGAGCGATTCCTCGGAAAAAAGAGGATACGGACAGAACGCACTGTCGCAGTTGCCCCTTACGGCCGAATAATAAACGTTCGGTCTTTTATTCTTGATCTCCTCAAAATCCCGAAGTCCGTCGCCCAGAAACAAAACGGCTTCCGCGGACAGCTCGTTGTCGACTGCATATTTCAGCGACGAAACATCGGAATGAGAGTCGGACAGCACAAGAATTCTCATACATATTTATTCCTTTCAATCAATAAAAATTAAACGAGGTGATAATCAATGATAGATAATAACGACGAAATAAAAAAAGCGGTGGAATCCGCAGTAAATTCGGGCGAAACCGAAAATTTAGCGTCAACGCTTATGAATTCAATGAATGACGAACAGAAAAACGCGCTCAATCAAATACTCAATGATCCCGCGTCGGCAAAAAAGCTTCTCGAAACACCGGAAGCCGCCGCAATAGCCGAATTTTTAAAAAACATCGGAAAGGGCTGACGATATGGACATAACCGAAATTCTCGGCTCGCTGTCAAACGAGGACATGGCTAAACTTCAGTCCGCGGCGGCGGGGCTTTTGAAAAATATGAATTCATCCTCCGGGCAGAGTGTAAACGAACCGCCGGCTGGCGAAAAAACGCCGGTCGCTGCCGAAAATACCGCGCCCGCGCTTCCCGGAGTGAATTTATCGGCACTGTCCGCGCTGGGAAAGCTTATGAATTCAGACGACGACAGAATCCGTTTAATAGAGGCTCTTAAACCGCTTTTAAGCGAGGGACGGCAGAAAAAAGCCGACGAAGCCGAAAAAATGCTCCGTCTTATGAGCGCGCTCCCCGCGTTAAAGGACAGCGGACTGTTAAACGGTCTGATATGAGGCTTTTAAGTTTCTTTAACGCAGCCGAAGCGGAAAAGGGTGGATATATTCCTTTGCGGTTCGGCTATCTTTTGCTGTAAACGGGAGGCAATCATGAAAGATTACACATATCAGGAAATGATGAAAATGCAGGAAGATGCGGTAAAACGCGTTCGGGAGATGAAAAAACGCTCCGCATTCGCCGCCGAGGACGCCCAAAATACGCTTAATTCCGGCAGATACGAAGAGGACAGACGAATTTTTACGAATTCCGACGGAGTGAAAAGAATTTCATATCCGGTGGAATACGACAAACGTCACGGCGATTTTCCGTCAGACGAAAACAGACAGGAGATAGAAACTCCTGTCTGTAGAGGACTTGCGGATTATATTCGGGACGATCCGGACGCGCTTTTGATAATGTCCGTCATCGTTCTGCTCTCCGAGGAGAAGGCGGATCCGTCGCTTTTGTCCGCGCTGGCTTATATATTATTGTGATATATAAATTTGAACCGAATATCAGCGTTTTTTCTTCTTGCTCTTTTCGGCTTTGATCTCTTCAAGCTCGACGGCGGTATCACCCTCATCGTCGACGATTATACCCTTGGCTCTGCGCTGAGTATCAAGCTCCGAAAGCATTTCGGTTTTATATTTACCCGAAATCTTATAGAAAAACATCGGTATAGCGCACAGAAGCAGGCTTATTCCGGGAACTATCGAAACGAGCGAGAACATAGCGAAATTCTGCATTTTAGTAAGCTCCGTAGCCGCAACCACGGCAGTTGATGAAAGCATCTGCGCGGGGTCGATGTCTATAAACATATACATTATGACGATTCCGCACGTTGCAAGAGCGTTGCCGAGCTTGTTTACAAAGCCCTGGCACGCACTACCGAGCGCGTTGTCTCTGAATCCCGTGTGAAGCTCCATATAATCAAGACAGTCGCCTATCATGGCGTACGAAATGACATTGAGAACGCCGAGAGGGATACAGGATATAAGAATAAAGGGAATACAAATGTAAAGGTTTGCGGTGAACCAGCCGATAAGCGTGGTAAAAATGCTTGCTATGAATCCGAGGAAGCATGTAACTATAACTATCTTCTTATAGTCAAACTTTTTCATCAGAACAGGCATGAAAAGCATAGCTCCGAACATGCCGACGATGGCGCATACCTGGAATATCGTCTTAACCGACGAAACGCTCGCGTCTATGTATTTGAGCTTTAATGCGGGATCCATTCCGGACGTAAGCTCGGGTCCTATGTAGAAAGCATATCTCGCAACGTGAACGGCGGCCGCCTGAACCATGTAACGTCCGCTTGAAAGAATACCCATGAGGATAACGAGCATTAGAGGCTTGCACTTGAATATGCGCGTAAGTCTCGACGGCTCGCCTTTTACGGGCTTAGCGTCGGGGATAACAACTCTCTCTTTGATATGGAAATAGGAATTTGCATACAGAAGCGCACCGATTACGACGGTTATAACCGTTATAATAAGATATTTCTTCTTATTATACTCAAGTCCGTCCGACGCTCCGAGAATCGAGGGCAGGACAAGACCGGAAACAAAAAACAGAATTTCGGGAACCGCGCTTCCCACGCCGTTGAGCGTTCTGCCGAACGAGATAATCGAGCTTCTCTCCGAAGCGGAGGGCGTTATAACGTTCGGTATGCTCCAAAACGGAACGTCCGCCATGGTATATGTCATACCCCATGCGACGTAAACTATTGCAGAGTAAACCATGAGGCTCGTCCTGCTGAGATTCGGGCTTAAGTACATAAGAATCGAGAGAACCGCTATCGGTATTACGGCGTAAAGTATATACGGCTTCATTTTACCGCGTTTGAGCGTGCGGCGGTCGACGATGATGCCCATAAGAGGGTCGTTAATAGCGTCCCAGACTCTCGCAAGGAGCATGAGCAGTAAAACGAACATAAGCGGGAGCTGAAGTACGTTTACATAGTAGTCACTTATATAACTGGACATCATAGCGTATATCATGCCCTGTCCCATGGCACCTACGGCGTACATCCAAAATTCTTTTTTAGGTACATGTTTTTTTTCTTCCATGTCTTCGCCTCGTTTTTTGAAAAATAGTCAAAAGCTATTATAGACGAATTGACGCAGTTTTACAATGTTTTTTATTGATACTTTTTAAATTTGGACAACATTAACAAAATAAAGTCTCTGTTTTTTACACGTCAAAATATGACTCAAATATTAACGCAACTTTGCAGTTTTATTCGATTGATGAACTGTCTTTGTAGAAAATACATAAAAACACAATCATTTCTTTGACGCCGTAACAGAATGTTAACATTTGATTTTTATTTTATTAACATATATTACGATACCTTGTGCTATTATCATATTGATATTATTAATAAATGTTGTCTCTCGGAGGTTATAAACATGGTTGAATCAATTTTAGGCGTATTCAAAAGTATAGCAGGCATCTTTAACGCTTTTTTTAATTTCTTAAAGGATTTATTCGGCGGCGGTAAAAATGATACGGAAAATGAAAAGTCTAATCAGTCCTTTCACGATATTCTCGGAAAAACGGATTTGGGCTGATACCGTAATCGAATTATCTGAACATAAATTCCCCTGCTTTTAAAATGCAGGGGTTTTTTATGCCTGAAATGCTCCGCCCAGTCCGAAGCTTACGGACAGAGCCTCATTGACCTTCGTCATCTCGCCGTCGCCGAGCGCGCCCATTCTCTCTTTGAGTCTTTTTTTATCGAGAGTTCTGACCTGTTCGAGCAAAACGACAGAATCTTTTGCAAGTCCGCAGCCGTCCGCATTTACGCGTATATGAGTAGGCAGCTTGTTTTTATACTGCTGGCTTGTAATCGCAGCCGCAATTACCGTGGGACTGAACTTGTTCCCCACATCGTTCTGAACTATAAGTACGGGTCTTATGCCTCCCTGTTCCGAGCCTACGACGGGGCTTAAGTCGGCATAATAAATATCTCCTCGTTTTACAGTCATTTTTTTCACCGTCCGTAAAATATTTATGACCTTTCGTCGATAATAGTTTTACCTGTTTTGACCGTTAATAATCATAATAACATAAAAAATATGCGGGGACGTTCGATAAAAACGCCCCCGATTATGCAGAGAATAACGGAAAATATCAAATTCATAAAATCAAATGTGCGCTCCGCCGTTCTCCGATACCTTAATAAAATTAAAATACGCGTCCGATCGATTGAATAATTCTCGTCGGCGTGACGGAATTCTCCCCGTAAAGCTTCTTAACAAAATCCCCCGCAAGGGAATGTATATACACGCCCGCACAGGAAGCGTCAAACGGAGTGAGCCCGCGGCTGATAAACGCGGCAATAATACCCGTCAGTACGTCGCCCGAACCGCCCCTTGCCATACCGGGATTGCCTGCGGAATTTACAAAAATTCTGCCGTCGGGCGAAGCGATAACTGTATTCGCACCTTTTAATACGAGCGTAACGCCGTACTCTTCGGCAAAGCTTTTCGCCGATAGAATCCTGTCCGACTGAATCTCCGATACGCTTTTAGACGTAAGTCTCGCCATTTCGCCCGGGTGCGGAGTCATAACGATATCGCATTTTGACTTTACAAGAATATCTTTATTCATCGAAACGCTGTTTATTCCGTCAGCGTCGACGATAACGGGATTTTTTGAATTTAAAAGTATAAATTCGGTCAAAAGCGCGGTATCTCTGTCGATTCCTATACCGGGGCCGAATGCCGTTACGTTAGATTTGTTCATATATTCGGATATTTTTTTAAACGCTCTCTGCGAAAATCTGCCGTTGTTGTTTGACTCCATAGGCAGAATCAGAGGCTCCGAAAGTCTCGGTGCAAGAGCTGAATAAATTTTATCGGGAAAGCCCGCGTAAACTATGCCCGCGCCGGCTTCGACCGCGCCGTTTACCGCAAAATACGCCGCGCCCGACATGTTGCAGCTGCCCGCGAGTATCAGAGCCTTGCCGAAATCGCCCTTGTTCGCGTCTGTTCTGCGTTCGGGAATTACGCTTTTTAAATCGTCTTTACAAAACGTAAAATATTTTTCATACAATTCACTGCAGAAATCTTCTTCAATTCCGATTGAGACAGCCTGAGTTTCCCCGCATAAGTTATGGGCAAAAACGTGTGCAGGCTTAAACGCGTGCATTGTAACCGTAACGCCGGCTTTAAAATAAACACCGTTATTTTCCCCGTCCGAAGTTACACCCGACGGGATATCGACGGCAAAACGTCTGCGATCTCTTAAATTCGCAGTATTGAAAAGCTCCTCAAGCTCCCCCTTTATCGTTCCCGAAAAACCGATTCCGAACACCGCGTCGATTATAACGGAGCTTTCGTTCACTGCCGCAAGGCAGTCCGCGCCGTTTTTTGTATAATCGCAAATACGGACAGAACCGAGGTATTTTTCACGCATTTTAACGCACAGCTCGTTTTTGTTTTCGCCGAGCGCAAGAATTACACATACGTCCGAATATCCGCGTTCTTTAAGATACCCCGCTATAACGAAGCCGTCTCCCCCGTTCTTTCCCTTACCGCAAAGAACGGTTATTTTTTCATTCGTATCAACGTATCGTTCGATAACCCGCCCCGTGTTTTCGCCCGCGTTTATCATCATTTTCTCATAGCTTAATCCGTTTTCGTTCGCCTTTGTCTCCAAAATACGCATGTTTTCTGCCGTTATAACTCTCATAAGCAACCGTTCTTTCTTAAAAAAATCAAAATTATAAAAAACCATTGTAATTTTTTCTTCTTTGTTATATAATACATGATGTAGAGTTGTTATTTCAAGAGGTGATTTTTCATGACAGACAAAACTATACAGTTCAAGCTTCAGAATTCCAAGGACGATCAGCTGAAGGAAATGCTCGCGGGCGTTTACGACGCGCTCGAGGAAAAGGGATATAATCCCATCAGTCAGATCGTCGGCTATATTCTATCGGAGGATCCCGCGTACATTACCACTCACAATAACGCGCGTAACACGATTCTGAAAATCGACCGTTATGAATTATTGCAATCTCTTATTAAGAATTATCTTGACAAATAAGAAAGGTTGACATTAATGGCAGAGAATAAAGACGTTAAGTTTCTGACGTATAAGAACAGACCGCTTGTCAGATGCGGTAAGACCCTGTATTACGGCAACATGTCCGACCCGTATGTCGTAATGCTTCAGATATGCAATACGAGAAATATAGGAGACAGCGAGGTTTCGGGCAGAGTCACCGTTCAGATGCTCAACACCGATCCGACCGTCCGTCCGAGAGAACGAATCGCAAAGAAATGCGAGAGACAGGGACTTTATCAGGCTATGGATATAGCGTCCATCTGGCTGGACAGAATGTAATTCAATAAGAATCTGCGGAGACGTTTTGACAGTGTCTCCGTTTTCTTTTTTTTAAAAACTCCGAAAATATTTTTTTATCATTTACGGTCTTTTAAATTTTATTTAAGACTATTGAAATTTAATTTAACCCGATGTATAAATAATGTATTAATAATTTATACGGGTGATGATTATGAAAAAAACGGCTGTTTTTATTTTAGCCGTAATTATCCTACTGTCGTTCGTTTCGTGCTCTTCGGACTCAAATGATGAACCCTCTATGGATATAATTCAGCAGGTATTCAGCGACAATCTTGACACTGAAACTTATTATGCAGACAATAAGACCTCACCGAGAACCAATTCGCTGTTTAACTATATGAATAATTTTGATACAAAGAAGACAGAATGGTTTTTTGACTACACATCATCGGACGGCAATCTCGAAATAGCAATCGTAAAGGTTAAAAACGAGGGCTACCTAAACACGGCTAAACGTATACTCGAAGATCATCTTGCCAAAAACACAGTAATTAACGCCTCTGATTCCGAAATCGCAAAGCAGGTTGAAACCTCCGTTTTCATTTATCAGAAATATGCGGTGCTTTTTAAGTCATTCGACGTTATTTCGCTTAAAAATAATTTCTTTACGTTTTTGAGAAACGGTACGCTTCCGTCGACATCGACAACGGAAATATCTTCAGAGAGTAAAATCGCCGACGTTACGGCATCGACATCACACTCTACCGTTCAGCACACAACGGTTCCGCATTATGAAGAGTAAAAAAAATAAAAAAAACTTGCACAAACTTTAAAACAGCAAAGTCCGAAAATAAGCTCTTTTTCGGCATATTGCAACATTTTAAATACACTTTATTGTGCAACTGCAACAAATACTAATTTATGGCTTAAAAGAATTTATTGAGCATTGTAATTTTGAACACTTCAATTCTTTGTATATTTTTAACAAATTCAAAACTACTCATTTGTGCATTATGCCTTGACAAATCAAAAAAAATGAGTATAATGAAGGTACAAAAGAAAAAGGAGTGATTCAATATGAAGAGTTACATTGCAGAGTATGAACAGAAGCTTATTAAGGAGATTGAAAACGGTAAGTTTTTCTCATTAAAGACGCTTCGCAAAGTCATCGAGCTTGATTCTCTCATAAAGACATATAAATAAACGTCTTTCGGTTGAGAGAACCGACTCCCTGATAAATAATTCCGGCGAAATTCCGGTTTACATATATTCCGCCTATGAGCGGAGGACATAGAAAACAAAGCGTACCGTAAAATCAGCGGTACGCTTATTTTTATAATTAATCATCTTCGCCGTTCAGTATCGACATAAATTCCTCGCCCGTTATAGTCTCTTTTTCGCAGAGATACATTGCGAGCTTATCGAGCTTGTCCCTGTTTTGAGTAAGAATCCGTTTCGCCTTTTCATGCTGTTTTTTTACAAGCTCGACGACCTTTTTGTCGATCTCTTTCTGTGTGTCCGCGGCGCACGTAAGCGACGTATCGCCCCCGAGGTACTGATTGTTGACGGTCTCCATTGCGACCATGTCGAACTCCTCACTCATGCCGTAGCGGGTTATCATCGCACGGGCAAGCTTCGTAGCCTGTTCGATATCGTTCGACGCACCCGTCGTTATTTCGTTGAATACAACCTCTTCGGCAGCTCTTCCGCCGGTGAACGTCGCGATTTTGTTCTCGATTTCCTCCTTAGTCATCAAATAGCGGTCGTCCTGTTCTACCTGCATGGTATATCCGAGTGCGCCCGAGGTTCTGGGTATAATCGTTATCTTCTGAACGGGAGCCGAATGAGTCTGCATTGCAGCAACGAGCGCGTGTCCTATTTCGTGATAAGAAACGACCTTACGTTCCTTATCGGACAGAACGGTATTTTTCTTCTGATAACCTGCGATAACAACCTCTATGCTCTCCTCTAAATCCGACTGACACACGGATTTTCTGCCGTTTCTGACCGCGCGCAGGGCGGCTTCATTGACCATGTTCGCAAGCTCCGCGCCCGAAGCGCCCGAAGCCATACGAGCGATAGCGTGAAAATCAACATCGGGAGCAATTTTTACTTTCTTTGCATGAACTTTAAGTATAGCCTCTCTGCCGTTTAAGTCGGGAAGTTCTACGGGAACGCGCCTGTCGAATCTGCCGGGACGTGTAAGTGCAGGGTCAAGGGATTCAGGACGGTTTGTTGCGGCTAAAATAATTACTCCGTTGTTACCCTCGAATCCGTCCATTTCGGTCAGAAGCTGGTTGAGCGTCTGCTCCCTCTCATCGTTCGAGCCGAGAGCGTTATCACGCTTTTTGCCGATTGCGTCGATTTCGTCGATAAATATGATACACGGTGCTTTTTCTTTCGCCTGTTTAAACAAATCACGAACCTTTGAGGCTCCCATTCCGACAAACATTTCAACGAATTCGGAACCCGATATAGAGAAAAACGGAACTCCCGCCTCACCCGCTACAGCTTTTGCGAGCATCGTTTTACCCGTTCCGGGAGGGCCTACTAAGAGCAGACCTTTGGGCATTGACGCGCCGACGTCGGTGTATTTTTCGGGATTATGAAGATAGTCGACTATTTCGGCAAGATTCTCTTTTGCCTCGTCCTCACCCGCTACGTCTTCAAATCTTATACCCTTTGTCGACTGAACATAAACCTTCGCGTTGCTTTTACCCATGCCGAAGCTCATTGCGTTTTTACCGCCCGCATGCTCGGCAAGCTTTTTACTCACATACTGACCTAAGAATATAAAGAAAATCAGCGGAACTCCGAAACTCAACAGATAACTTAACACGGGCGACATTGTTTTGTCTATATTTTTCGTAAATTTCGCCCCGCTGTTATATAACCGTTCAGTGAGATTCGGGTCATCCATAACACCCGTCTTATATATTTTTTTATCCGTATCACTGAACAGAATTTCGGAATCGTCAATCTGCACTTCGGCGATTTTCTTTTCCTCAATCATTTTCATAAAGGTGCCGTAATCAACCTCGCTGACCCTGCTTTGAGAAATCAACGGCATGACAATTAGATTAAAAAGCAGAAGAATGACAAGAGCTATCGAATAGTAAAATATGAGCGGTTTTTTCGGAGTTTTAACTTCTTTCATAACGAATCTCCTTTATATTAAATATAAAAAAATACCTTATTTTTTGTAATATTATTACTCGTCAAAATAAACTTCATGTAAACAAAAAAAGGATCGATCCGATTATCGAATCAATCCCCTTATTCTTCTGTTCAATTTAAAAAGAAACGGTCTGAATTTTATCGCATGAATCCAAACATGTTTAAAAAAGAGCCAAACCGCGCTTTTTTCGCCGATATTCTTTCCCCGTCTGACCGCGCCGACGGCTTTTGCCAGAATATCCTCTTTTTTTATCGGACCCTCTTTATACGTCTGCGCGTCGCCCGTCAGAAAAAAAGACTCCCCTTTTATCTTAACGATTCTGTGCAGAACGCACTGCCCGTTTTTCCTTACGAAGAACACAATGTCCCCGCGCTTTAAATTAGCCGCACGCGAGAGAATAACGCAGTCGCCCTCTGAATTGAGAAACGGTCTCATGCTTCCGCCGGTCACGCGCAGTCGGACGTTTCCTCCGTTTTTTACGGTCTCTTTCAATATCGGGATAAATTTATCGGGATCGACGGTTTTCTTCTCAAAATTTTGCATATACTCCGCCTCCCGTCGGCTTTCGGTACTTATTGTGTTATATATAATATTATAATATATTTTCAACTCTGTCAACAGCCGAAAAAAATGATAATACATCTTTTTTTCAAAAAAACTATTGACTTTTAATCTGATTTGTAGTATATTATTTAAGCACTGAGAAATTTAAATATCGCGGGATAGAGCAGTTGGTAGCTCGTCGGGCTCATAACCCGGAGGTCGTTGGTTCAAATCCTTCTCCCGCAACCAAAAAAAGGTCGATAATTTTGATACCATTGGTATTGAAACTATTGACCTTATTCTTTTTGTAAAAATGCTTGATTTACAAGGGGTTTCTGCCCTTTGGCAAGTTGGGTTAGTTTCATTGTAGGTGTTCAGAGGTGTGTTTTTACGCCTTCGGACACCCATTTTTTGTTTGTCCGACATTCTCGCTGAAACTATTCCTCGGAGAAAAGTTTCATTGTGGTAAGAATAGCTTCATTGTCAGAGGAAAAGTTTCAGAGTGGGCAAAAGGCTCTACGGCAACCTGGGTGTGGTTGATGTAGAGCCTTTTTCGTTTATTCTTATTGTCGATTCCCTCTACATAATCGGCCGGACAAGCCTCCAGAGGCATTCTTGTAACATCAGTGTACGCGAGGATTTTTCCCCGGGCATACATATCATCGTACCTTGCGTCCTTCAGTTTCGCCATTTCGGTATCGATTTGAGCCTTGATAAACTTAATGACATCCATTTTTTCCATAGCAATTATTCCTCCAGTGGGTCAAAATCATCATCCTTGTATTTACGGATAATATGCTTAGTACGGTCAAGCGGCAGAGGCACGTCCTCCTCCGCAAAATACTCCACCTTGACAACCTCGGCCGCAGAGTGGCGGTTGTCCTTGCCGACGGGTACGATTACATAAGGACGGAACAGGCATCGAGGTTGGGGCTGAATAAGCCCCGCCTTTTTTGTTGGTAGAAATGTTCACATTGTTATGATATACTGTATTAAAGTCCGTTTTATGGGACACCTGCCGTGATAGAATGTTATTGTAAACCAAGAAAAGCATTTATCACGCCGGATATGAGGTGAACACGATGAATAATGTCATAAGCGATTCCGTCAGCAAACTATCAGCAATTACAGACCAAACACCTATAGATTGGGATGCCTTCGATTCTGTTCTGAAGGGCTTAGAGGATATCAATGCCTATGATGAGCATTATGAAGAGACAATTTTGTCAGAGTTTATTATGGATGGAGAATTTTACAAGCGTGGGTTCATCCTGGCAGATGTTGTCCGCCGCTTTCTTGCTTGCGGTTATGATGTTTTTGCAAATGACGGGTTAAATGGTGGTTTGGCGCTTCATTCGCTTTGTTGGTCATCGTACGATCATTATGTTTTGGAGGCTGCCAAGGTTCTTATGAATGCCGGAGCCCCCGTCAAATACAGAACCAGTGACGATGATCCCAACGAAGAACCGGAGGGTCTGCTTGGAGGCATCAGCTGGAAACTTTCCGGTGCCTGGATGGTGGACAAAGACTATGCCTGGGCAAATACACTTGAAGCCTATTATGCTATGACAGAGGCTAATATTGCAGGCAAGGATTACAATGCCATAGACAATTACTTTGCTTGTATTGGAAAACCACTTACCGCTGTTTCTGCCATCAATGTTGGCGGCAAACCCGCTCTATATGACGAGGGCACTGTTTCTGTGTATTCCGAACCGCTCATCCTGTGGTTTGAGGACAAGCCCCTGGTGGTCAGCTGCTATACCGATTTTGTGGTAAACCCGGTATATGCTGATGACAAAAAGAACGACCTTGCAGATGTTACTACAGCATTTTCCTCTCTTATTGGTACTACGCTGAAAGAAGTACAGTACATTGACACAACCATTTGTTATTTCGAGTTTAGTAACGGAAAACGGCTGTTTTTTGCAAGCCGTGATATTGGGGACAGAAAACGAGTCGGCACTTTTGATATACTGGCTGACAGCAAAAAAGTGAATGTCGAGTAACTCCGTATCGAGAGTTTCTGAGCCATAAGCGGTCGCACCTTTGCCGGTACCGTCACAGAATATAGCGAGGATGCTATTGCTCTCTTCTGTGATGATGCAGCATACCTTCTCTGTCTCCGTCCTGGAACAGCCGACAGATACCGGTTTGGCATTTGCCCTTGTACCAAGGAATTGCTTACTGAATACACACGTCAGTATCCATTACAGCAACCGGTCAAAACCACATGTATTTATGACCAAAATAATCTGTCCGCAGTACGCCTTGATTTCCCGGAGGGACACTTGTATATGGCGGCTACAGAATATTATGACATCGAAATCCGGCTTTCAGATAAAATTTATAATCCTTTGGATTACAATGTTTTGCCTCGCAAAGAGGGCAAGCACATGGAATTCCTAAAAAGGAAGGTTGGTGATTAACTATGAAATTGTTCGATACTATCGAAGCAGTAAAGTTCCCGGAAGAAAATATGATATTTATAACCCGCGGTGGGTATCTTTACTATATTTACAACCCCAAATATAAATGGTGGAGAAAACACAGCAATGCCGGAAACGATCATCTTACCGTCTCCAACTACCCTGATGTAAGCAGAGAAGAACTTGTTGATGCCATGAAGGGTGTTTTCCCAAAGAAGGAAACGGATTTTATGCGTTTATGCAATTCATCCCAGCTGTGCATCAGAGATATGCTGGATTTGCTCAAAGAGGATTATCCAAAGTACATGGCTGACTATGCCATTTACCATACTACACACCGGCTTTTGTTGGAGTCGGACATCTGCCGTAAATCGTTTGAAAAATTGCAGAAACTGCTGGAGGATGCCAACACCAATCACCATGATAGCAACCAGGTTCTCACTCAAATAAAGAATCTGTCTTTTGCCATCATCGGCAGAGACATTTTCAAGAGAGAAATCGGCATTGTCGACGGTCACGACAGGTCGTCTTATTTTCGGATTATGCCCGTGAGGGTCATTGACCTTGAGAACACCGCTGATTTGGATAGCGTTGCAGAAATGAGAAGCGCAGAGATTTCGATTGAAGAGGATAACGTTGCACAATACCTCACACCGTTTCTCTACAAATATTTCGATGAGGAACTGACAGAAAACAAGAAGCGCAAAGATGTTTCCGGCTTTGAATGGTACTTAGAGCATAACTTTTTTACATTCGATTCGATGGCACTGATCTTAAAGGACATTGAGGATACCGTTGATGCGTTGATTTCTGGAAGAGAGACAGAATACACCCAAAAACTGAAAATCAAGAGAGGTACCGCAACCTACCGGTTTGCGTATGCGAAAAACCTAACCGCAGAAGAGGTCGCAGAGTACAATGACAATAGCCCCACAGAGGATGATACCGCAGTGGCGCTCGTAGTTGATTTTTATCAGCGTTTCCTCTTCCGGATGGAGTATATGCTCAAAGTCGGCAAAGAGAAGGGATATAACCTGATCTCCTTTATGGGGCCCTAATAACCCTATAGATGGTTTCATTTCTGTGAATAGGGTTTCATTTTCAAGTGAAACCTTTTGAAACCCTATGAAACCGTATCATTATTATCAACTGTTGCCAAAAAATGGGGGCTGTAAAAAACAGCTCGAAAAAAATGACGACTGCAAGTAACCGAAAAAGGTATGCTTGCAGTCGTTTTTGTGGTATAATTGATATATGCCGAACAATAAATCCCAACAAGCATATAATACACCATATCAATTAAAATTACCACCGGAAATTGAAAAAATAATAGAAATTTCCGATCCGGTATATACATTCTGCGAAGATTCTGCGAAGTTTTGAATCAAATTGACCTAAAAAGATATCTTGTTGTCAAGGAAAACAGGACAGGTCGAAAAAGATTTAATTCTGAAACTTTGCTGAAAGTAATACTGTTCTCCTTTATGGAACACGGATATGTATCAACACGGGAAATAGAAAAGTTATGTAAAACAGATATACGATTCATGTATCTGCTGAACGAACAGTCTGCACCAAGTCATATGACGATAGATAATTTTATGAACTGTTGTCTTTCAGACAGTATAGAGAATATATTCAATGAAATCAACACATACATCTTTGAACAGGAACAGGTTGACACAGAACATATTTATATAGACGGAACAAAAATTGAAGCTAATGCCAACAAATACAGTTGGGTGTGGAAAAAGAGCAGTATAAAAACAGAAACAAGACTTTCGAGAAAATATCTTCATTACTTAAAGAAATAAATATGTTTATCGCTTATCAAGGGGTAAGATTTGATATTCGTACAGAATATGCTGTTGAATATATGGAAGAAATCACAGCAAACTACATTCGTCTCGTAAATATTAATCCCTAAAAGCTTGTCAGAGGCCGAGGACACCGAAAAACAACAGAACAAAGATGTTACAAAAAACTGACAGAGTATACCGAAAAGCTAAAGAAATATGCGGAATACATCAGAATAAGCGGTGAACACAGAAACAGCTATTCAAAGACGGATAACGGAGCAACATTTTTCAGAATGAAAAAAGACTATATGGGCAATGACCGGCTTCTTCCCGGCTGCAACATTCAGCTTGGCTTATGTGACGAATATATAGCCGTATATGATGTGAAACAGTACGCTTCGAATATGGACTGATTTCAACCGTTAATGGAAAAATTCAAAGACATATATCACAAATATCCTCGGTATCCCGTAGCTGATGCAGGTTACGGAAGCTTCAACAATTATCTTTACTGTGAAGGACACGGAATGGAAAAATATATAAAATTCACAATGTTCAAAAAAGAAACGGAAGATCAAAAATACAGAGAAAATCCATACAGAGCGGTTAATTTTTACATAAATAAAAACGTCAATCCTGAATGTCCTACCGGAAAAGAATTTCGTTATCTTTACAGCAGACCTGTAAGAGGAAATCAATTCGGAAGAACAGAGGAAATGTATCAGTGTGAAGATTGTTCGGATTGTCAACTTAAAGAACAATGTTGTAAATGTGAAGGAAATCGTATCGTTCGTATAAATGAAGAACTGACAAAATTCCATAAAGAAGTTTTGAACAATCTCAACAGCACAAAAGGTGCACTTTTACGAATGAACAGAAGCATACAGGCAGAGGGTGCAATTGGCACAATCAAATGGAACAGAGAGTACAAAAGGGTGCGAAGACGAGGGCTAAAAGGTGTAAATTTTGAGTTAGTACTGATTTCCTGCGGTTTTAATCTTCATAAATATCATTTAAAGAAACAAGTGTAACAGCTTGCCGCCTGAGAAAAACCAAAATGTTTTCAACATGGCTGACGAAAACTCGTCGGCTTAGGTTAGTGTATCTTCGTGCTCCCAAACCCCAATTTTGCCAACTGACGGCAAAAAAGTATCCGAGACTCGCTTTTCACGAATCTCGGATTTTTTGAGGCTGTTTTTTTACAGCCCCCTCTTATTTTAATTTGAAGCTTATGTAATTATAAACTTAGCCTACGCTTAAGACCTTATCAAGGTTAGCGGCATATCTGAGGATAGCTCTTGCTTCCTTAGCGGTGATCTTACCGTCTTTGTTAAGATCGCCGACCTCAAGCTGTTTCTTGGTCGGATTCTCAAGACGAGCAGCGATTCTGAGAGCCGTTCTTGCGTCCTCTGCGGTTACCTTACCGTCGCCGTCAAGGTCTCCCATAAGACCGTATACAGGCTCTGACGCAGGCTCAGAAGACTCTTCCTCTGCGGGCTGAGTGGGCTTAACCTCCGAAGTAGGCTCTTCGGGATCAACACTGCCTGTTGTGGATTCTGCTTCATCCTTGGTCGTGGGTTCTGCGGGCTTTGCGGTAGTGGACTCAACTTCATCTGAAGCGGACTCGGTAGAGGAAAGCCCCTCTGCAACAGAAGAACCGCCCTTTGACGCAGCCATAACACCCATGGGAACCGCAACAACCAGCATAACAGCACTAAGCATTAATGACAAAAGTTTTACTGATTTCTTGTTCATTTTAACTACCTCCGTAACAATTATTATTAACATCAGCATTATTAATGATAACCCTTTTTACCATATAAGTCAAGCATATTTTATCAATAAAAAGCTCATTTTTGCCGTAAATTGATAGTAATTTAAGGTAAAATATACATCGTTTACATACACTGCCAAAAACGTCCCAAAGGATTACCCTCGGGACGTTTTATCGCTATCTTATTAAGATATGTAGAGTGTGTTCCTTAAGCCTTTGTTGCTAAGCTGTCGCCTAATTTAGCGTCAAGTCTTGCAGCGAATCTAAGGATAGCTCTTGCCTCATCAGCGGTGATCTTACCGTCTTTGTTGAGGTCGCCGACTTCCATCTGAGCCTTGGTGGGATTCTCAAGACGAGCGGAAATTCTGAGAGCGATTCTTGCATCAGCAGCGGTGATTCTGCCGTCACCGTCAAGGTCACCCATCTTTACGGGCTTGGGAGCCTCGGAAGAAGCCTCTTCTGAAGTGGGCTCATCGGGAGTTGCGGTGGTGGACTCGTCCTCACCCTTGGTGGTGGGCTCGGTCGTGGGATCGGTGGGCTTTACAGGCATTTCAGTGGTGGACTCAACTTCTGAGTTGTCCTCACCGGTAACGGAAGCTGCCTCAAGAGAAGCGCCCTTGCCGTTGGAAGTTGCCATAACACCCATGGGAACTGCAATGATTAACATTACAGCACTAAGCATTAATGATAAAAGCTTTACTGATTTCTTGTTCATTTTAACTACCTCCGTTGAAAATAAAGAATAATTAATATCAGCAGATATTATAATAAACCATACGGGTCAATAAGTCAAGTCTATTTTCCAAATTTATGTTATTTTATGATTATTGACCATAAAACGGTTTATTATATGCCGTCGAATTTTGCAAAGTACCAAACCTTCGGATCATTTTTACGGCGATTTTGCATTTTTATACTGTCAAAAAACAGCATTTATCATAAAAAATACATCATTCCGCACGACGACCGATTATATTATATAAAACTGTTTATTATTACATATATTTAATTATACATTTATAAATGCAATCATACACTTTTTCGAAACGTTGAACAATTTAAAAACAAAACCCGCCGAAAATTCGACGGATTTGTATTTTAATAAAATAAATACTTTTCTAAATCGAGAGGATAATATCTCCCGCTTCCGCTGCGGTGTATGCACAGTAATCCGCGCCCGAGGAGACAAGCTCCTCTTTTGTTCCGTAGCCCCAGACGGCTCCGAGACATTTTATACCGCAGTTATGCGCGCCGATAACGTCGAACTTCCTGTCGCCTATCATTAAAACGGAATCCCTGTCGAACTCTCTTATCGAAAGTCTGTCGAACGCGTTTAATATAACGTCCGTTTTAGTCTGCGTTTCGGTGTCGTCACTTCCGGCAACAAGAGTCAGATACTCGTTAAGACCGAATTTACCGGCAATTCTGACCGCCATATGCTCGGGCTTTGACGTCGCGGTTGCGATTATTATTCCGTTTGATTTAAGACGGGCAAACAGTTCGATAATACCGGGGTAGACCTCACACTCGAAGATACCCTTTGCATTATAGCGTTCGCGGTAGTACGCGATAGCCCTCATGCTCTGCTCCTCGGTCATGGAACAGAAATCCATATACGAATCCCGAAGCGGAGGCCCTATAAATTTAAATAATGTTTTAATATCCGGCATCGGGAAACCCGATTTTTCGATTGAATACTTAACGCACTCTATGACTCCGGGGTCGGAACGCATTATCGTGCCGTCAAGGTCGAAAAACGCGTACTTAATCATAGCTTAGCCTCCGAACATGACAAGCAGGAAGCCCGCCGCGACAGCCGAACCGATAACGCCCGCGACATTGGGTCCCATTGCATGCATAAGCAGGAAGTTCGTTGGGTCGTATTTTCTGCCCTCGTTCTGCGCGACTCTCGCCGCCATGGGAACTGCAGAAACTCCCGCAGCGCCGATAAGAGGATTGACCTTGCCCTTTGTGATGACGTAGAGAAGCTTGCCGAACAGAACTCCGCCGACAGTCGAGAATATAAACGCGGCAAGTCCGAGAACAACGATTTTGATGGTTCTAAGCTGTAAGAAATCCTGTCCGTTTGCAGTGGCTCCTACGCATACGCCGAGCATAATTGTTACGGTATTCATAAGAGCGTTCTGCGCGGTGTCCGAAAGTCTGTCGCAGACTCCGCACTCGCGGAGCAGATTGCCGAACATAAACATTCCGAGAAGAGGCGCAACGTCGGGGAGAAGAAGCGCGACTATTACGAGAACGACTACGGGGAATATAATTTTTTCCGTCTTTGAAACCTTTCTAAGCTGTGTCATTTTAACCTTACGCTCTTTTTCGGTAGTCAGAGCCTTCATAATGGGAGGCTGAATTATCGGGATAAGAGCCATGTACGAGTAAGCCGCAAGCGCGATAGGCGCAAGCAGGTGTGAAGCCAGCTTTGAAGCAAGGAATATAGCCGTAGGACCGTCCGCGCCGCCGATTATGGCGATAGCCGCCGCCTCGTTGGGAGCAAAGCCCAAAAGAATCGCAATAATAAATGCAACGTAAATACCAAGCTGTGCCGCGGCTCCGAGTACGAGCGAAACGGGGTTGGAAAGAAGCGGTCCGAAATCTGTCATCGCGCCTACGCCCATAAATATAAGGCAGGGGAAAACGCTCGACTTAACGCCCGTGTACAGTATCCGCAGTACGCCCGAGTCGTACCAGTGCGACCCGGCGACAACGGAAGCCGTTTCGGAAATATCGCCCAATTGTCCGCCCGTGGTGTCGAGCATTATATTCGCACCGGGAAGGTTCGCAAGAAGTATTCCGAACGCTATCGGAACGAGCAGAAGAGGCTCGAATTTAAATTTAATAGCAAGAACGAAGAAAACGACGGCTACGGCAATCATGACAAGATTCTGCCACTGAAGCAGAGCGAAGCCGGACGCATCCCATATCCCCTTTACAACTTCGGTTATAAGTTCCATAATTCACGCCTCACTTAAATAACGGCGAGAACGTCGTCGGAATTGACAACGGAGCCCTTTTGTACAAGAATCTGTTTTACCGTGCCGGCGGCGGGAGCGACAATCTCATTCTCCATTTTCATAGCCTCGAGAATAAACATAACGTCGCCTGCTTTTACGCTCTGACCTGCGCTTACCTTTACATCGAGAATGTTTCCGGGCATGGGCGCGATAACGCTTTCACCCGAAACTGCGGATGCGGCGGCAGGAGCGGGAGCCGGTGCGGCGGCAGGAGCGGGAGCCGGTGCGTTAGAGACGGAGGTGATAACAGCGTCCGTTTCGGTAACGTCTACTTCATATTTTTTACCGTTAAGTACAACTTCGTATTTCATTTTATTTATCCTCCGATAATTTAATAGAGTTAAACTGCAGTCTGTTGAGCGGAATTCCCGTCTTATGACTTACGACAGCCATTATGACTGCCGCCTGCTCGTCGGTAACACCCTCAAGCACGGGAGCGGGAAGTGCAGGCTGAACAGTCTGAACGGGCTGAACCGCAGGAGCCGGAGAAACGGCAGAAACTGCGGGAGCTTCTTTTTTCTCCGATTTTCCGAACAGAGCGGAAAAACCTCTTACGACAAGAGCCAGAAGTAAAAGAATAACTATAACAAGTAAAAATCCGACGACGGAAATGAGCAAGGCTCTGCTCACGGTCATCTGTGCATTTTCTCCGTACAAACGGGTGAATACGCCCAAAAGCTGATAATCAAACATAATTTCAGCCCTCCTTTATTTCTTTGAAAGAATAAGTAAAGGTTCTGCTCTTTCTCAATTCTCTCTCGTCAAAGAACTTCTCCGCAAGGGTCGGGAACGCTATATACGACAGAACATCCTCGTCGCTCTTTGCCTTTGAGCCGAGCTCCTTTTTCGTCTTTTCAAACATGGACTCAAGCGTATCGGCAAATCTGCCGGTAAAAGGCTTTTCATCCCCGAGAACCTGTTTCATAAGCTCATCGTCGATTTTACCGGGAGCCTTGCCGTACTCGCCCTTTATATAACTTTTGACTTCCTTTGAAATATTCTTATATTTTCCGAACAGAACGTTTGCCGTTGCCTGAACGCCGACCATCTGGCTCATGGGAGTTACGAGCGGAGGATATCCGAGGTCTGCTCTGACTCTCGGAGTCTCTGCAAGAACCTCGTCGAGCTTATCAAGCTTATTCTGCGCGGTGAGCTGGGCGACAAGATTCGACAGCATACCGCCGGGAATCTGATAATTGAGCGCGTCGGTTGCCGTAGCCATAACGACGGGATTGAGAAGTCCCGACTTTAAGCACTTGTCTCTGTAAGCTTTAAAGAATGTATTAATCTCCATAAGCTTTTTCTCGTCGAGTCCGGTCTCATAGCCGTACTGTTTGAGAACGTAATTCATAGTCTCCGTCGCGGGCTGAGCCGTACCGCCCGAGAATGATGAAATCGCCGTATCGATAACGTCGGCGCCGGCCTCAACGGCCTTTAAAAGAGTCATAAATCCGAGTCCCGTTGTCGAATGTGTATGAAGAATAACGGGAAGAGAAACGCTTTCTTTAATTGCCTTTATAAGCTCATATGCCTCTTTCGGGCTCATAATGCCCGCCATATCTTTTACGCAGATAGTCTGAACACCCATGTTTTCAAGCTCTTTCGCGCTTTTTACAAACGAATCGAGCGTGTGAACCGGACTGGTCGTATAGCAGAGCGTACCCGAAGCGATCGCTCCGCATTTAAGCGTCTCGTCGACAGCGGTTTTAATATTTCTGAAATCGTTGAGCGCGTCGAATATTCTGATTATATCAATGCCGTTTTCCACGCTCTTTCTTACGAACATGCGTACGACGTCGTCGGGATAATGCTTGTATCCCAAAAGATTCTGACCTCTCAAAAGCATCTGAAGCTTTGTATTCGGACACGCTTTCTTTATTTTTCTGAGTCTTTCCCACGGATCCTCGTTAAGATATCTTAAACAAGAGTCGAACGTCGCGCCTCCCCAGCATTCAAGCGAGTAATAACCCGCAGAATCAAGGGTTTTGAGTATCGGCTCAAACTCTTCATACGGCATTCTCGTAGCTATCAGCGACTGCTGTGCGTCACGGAGCACCGTTTCGGTAAACTGAATTTTCATATAAACAATGACCTCCGTCGGAGATAATAATATCGGGATAATCCGGCTGATTGTACAAAAAATCGAGATAATAATATGCCGGAATTTATATGCGGATTAAAGAAATCCCCTAATCTCCGCCATTGTATATTATAGCACTGCAATACAGTGATTTCAAAGAGTTTTATTGTCCTAAAACAAAAATTTACCTTTTCAACAAAATCGTTTTTTAATTTGTCGATTAACTATTTTTCTTTATATATTTTGCACAATCGTGAATATTAAAAATGCCGGGAGGAGCGCAAAAATCGTTAATTCGGGAACCGCATACCCACTTTGGGCGTTTTTATATGACAAAAATCTCCGCTTCGCACAACACGAAGCGGAGAATCCTGTTTATCTGTAAAAATCGCTTATTTGTAAAGCGGACCGTATACGGCGCACGCTCTGTAATCCGCGCCCTCGAGATCCTTTGTTCCGAACGCGTTCCATGCGGCGGGACGGAAAATCTTATCCTCGGGTACGTTATGAAGTCCTACGGGAATTCTGAGCATAGAGCACATTGTGATAAGATCTGCGCCGATGTGACCGTAGGTAATCGCGCCGTGATTTGCGCCCCATGTATTCATGAGGTCGTAAGCCGACTTGAACGGACCGACGCCGTTGCAGATGGGAGCAAACCATGTGCAGGGCCATGTATAGTCGGTACGTTTCCAGAGAGTATCCGAAACCTCGTCGGGCAGAGCGACGGTATAGCCCTCGGCAATCTGGATCGTAGGTCCGAGACCCTTTACAAGATTAATTCTGATCATGGTAGCGGGCATTTCGGCACGGGTCAGGAATCTTGACGAGAATCCGCCTCCTCTGAAATATCCGTTATCGGCGGCACACCATTCGGTAGCCTTTAACATTGTATCTATATCCTTTTCGGTTACGTCGTACCAGGGCTTGATAACGGCATTTCCGTTTTCATCCTTGATTTCACCGCATGCGTCGAGACAGCATGCGCCGGAGTTGATAAGGTGGATGAATCCGCCTGCGTCCTTAGCCTTGCCCTCGATGTCGTAGCCCGTAACTCTCTTTACGGAGTCTGCGCTCCAGAAGGTACGAACGTCAGCGAACATCTGCGCACGGTTTGTAAGCAGCTTCATAAACAGCATCGAAATACCGTTGAGCGTATCGTTTTCGGTTGCGAGAACGTACGGCTCTCTCGCACCGTTCCAGTCGAACGAGGTGTTGCACATAGCCTCGCCGAAATCGCAGTTGGGATAGAAATCCGTCCACTGACGCTGACCCTGGAAGCCCGCGGCGATAGCGTTATGTCCGACCATTTCCTCCTCGCGTCCTGCGGGAAGATTTTTATTGCCGTTCATGAGATCCTTGATAATAACCATCATCTTAACGACGAATTCCCAGTCCTTCTCCTTCTGCTCAGGTGATTTTCTTACGAATTCGGGGTTCTTATCGAAGCCCTCGGGGCAGTGTTCTTTTGTCCATTTAAGAGCCTTTTTAAACTCTTCTTCGTCATAGATGCCCTCTGTCATTCGTCTGATGATCTCGACCTCGTCGACCGACTCGACTCTCATGCCGAGATATTCCTCGATAAAGTCGGGGCTTATTGACGAACCGCCGATACCCATACATATAGAGCCTATCTGAAGATACGACTTGCCTCTCATCGAAGCCGCCGCGACAGCCGCGCGGGCAAAGCGGAGAAGCTTCTCCTTAACGTCATCGGGAACGGTTGTATCGTCGGCGTCCTGTACATCCTTGCCGTAAATACCGAATGCGGGCAGACCCTTCTGCGCATGAGTCGCGAGAACGGAAGCAAGGTAAACGGCGCCGGGACGCTCGGTAGCGTTAAATCCCCATACGCCCTTAATTGTCATGGGATCGGCGTCCATAGTCTCCGAACCGTAGCACCAACAGGGGGTTACGGAGAGAGTAATCGCAACGCCGGCTTTTCTGAATTCCTCGGCGCACTGAGCCGCCTCCGCGACTCTGCCTATGCTCGTAGAGGAGATAACGACCTTTACGGGTTCGCCGTTGGAATATTTAAGATTGTCTGTGAAGAGCTTTGCCGCGGTCTTAGCCATATTCATGGTCTGTTCCTCAAGCGACTCTCTGACCTTAAGAGGTCCTCTTCTGCCGTCGATAATGGGGCGGATTCCGATAACGGGATAATCGCCTATGTATCTGTTTTCTGCCATAGTAAAATATCTTCCTTTCCTGCGGAAAAAGCTCCGCGGTTATTTTTACGAATTAATAATATTCTTAAAGCGCTCATACGCTTCATTCCATTTGTCGGTATCTTTCGGTTCGTATTTTTTAAGAGTAAAGGAATCGGAAATAATCCTTCTCGCCTCGGCGATGTCCTTTATCCCGCCCGAAGAAATCAGCTGAACCGCAACGTTTCCGAGAACCGTCGCCTCGACGGGACCGGCATATACTTTAACATTGCACGCACACGCCGTCATTGAGGACAGAAGTCCGTCCTTCGTTCCGCCGCCGACAACATTAATGCTGTCATACGTTTTTCCCGTACAGTTTTTGATGCCGTCAAACGTCATTCTGTATTTTAACGCAAGACTTTCGTAAATACATCTTACAACCTCGCCGACGGATTCGGGAACGTACTGACCCGTTTTTCTGCAGTACGCCTTTACTCTCGACGGGATATCTCCCATAACTCCGAATTCGGGAGAATCGGGATCTATAAAGCATTTAAAGCCCTCGCATTCAAGCGCAAGAGATTCGAGTTCGGCATAAGAATAATCGCTCGACTCTCTCATCCACTGGCGTCTTGACTCCTGAATGAGCCACAGTCCGCATATATTCTTCAAAAACGCCGTCGAATAGCCGTAACCGCCCTCGTTCGTGACGTTCATTTCCTTTGATTTTTCGTCGACTATCGGGGAGTCAAGCTCCGTTCCGAAAAGCGACCACGTTCCGCTCGAAATAAACACAAAATCCTTATTTTCATTGGGAACGGCTGTTATCGCGCTCTGCGTGTCGTGTCCGCACACGGCGATAACGGGAACGCTTTCTACGGAAAGCTCTTTGCATATTTCATTAGAAAGCATACCGACTCCAGACCCCGCGGGGACTATATCGCACAGAAGCTTTTCGGGAAGCGACAGCCTGTTTATAATCTCCTTATCCCACGTTTTCGTCTCTATATTAATCATCTGCGACGTCGTCGCTATCGAATACTCCGCCGCTCTGCTGCCCGTGAGCATAAAATTAAAAAGATCGGGCATAAAGAGAAGCTTATCGGCATTGTCGAAAACGTGCGGTCTGTTCTTTTTAATCGAGAGAAGCTGGAACACGGTATTAAAGTCCATGAACTGAATACCCGTGCGCGAGTACATCTCGTCTTTTGACATATACTTCTCCGCTTCCTCAATCATTCCGCGGTTACGCTCATCCCTGTAATGAACGGGATTTTCGATAAGCTTGCCGTCCTTATCTATAAGACCGAAGTCGACGCCCCAGGTATCAATGCCTATAGAATCAAAGCCGCCTGCCTGTTTCGCTTTTAAAATACCCTGCTTTATTTCGTGGAAAAGTCTTAAAACGTCCCAATATACGGTGCCTCCGACGCTTACTGGCTCATTTAAAAAGCGGTGAACCTCGTCAAGCGTGATTTTTCCGTTTTCGTAAGAGCCTATTATAGCCCGTCCGCTCGAGGCTCCGAAATCGAACGCAAGAACGCGTTTGCTCATATATAAATTCCGACCTTTCGTTATTTTTAATTAACTGTCTTTTCTGAATTTTTCATCTGTTTTCAATACTTTTTTATAGCATTTTTCGGCCGTATTGATCTGCCTTACGGCGTTATATTCCTTCGCCCACTCGGCTACCGCGTCGCTTAACGGGTTTTCGGTGGCTTTTACAAGACATCTGTCCCTGTACTGCGTGTAAAAATCGTAATCGGCGGAGAGGATGTCCTCGCGCATCAGAAGATAGAGGTAGTCGTCTGTGATAATAACGACGGCCTTGTTGTACTCCGCCTTCTGAACGGTATCGAAGAATCCGTCGGGGAAACCGCTGTCCCTGCCGATAAGAACGGTATCGAGCGAGAGCGAATTGTAAGCCTCGTCCGAAGCGAATCTCGCATACGCTTCTTCAAGATTAGCCCCGCTGTTGTTTATTTCGGAAGCCGCCGACAGGTAGTTATTATAAATTTCGTCAATCTCGTTTTGAGATTTTTTTACGGCGTTTCCGTTCTCGTCGGTATCGTAAAGATAGTCGCATACAAATCTGAATCCGCAGTATTCCGAGTTAAAAACGGCTTTTATACTGTCCTCGCTGACGGGCGTTTCACCCCCCGTGTCAAAGAGTCTGAATCTTATAGCCTCTCTGTACTCCTCGGCGGTCTTTATTTTGTAAAAAATCTCTTTTGTAATGCCGAGCGCGGAATAATACTCGCCGTACTGTCGCCAAAGCGTGTTCGTCTCTTTGGATATTTCGGCCTTCTGCGCCGGGGTAAGAGTCATGTTAAGCTGCTTGAATTTAGTGTTTACCGCAACATATTTAATACATTCGTTCGTCGCAATATCGAGGTATTCGGAGTCGGTCATGTCCTTATTGTCCGTCATGGCGGTTTTTAAATAATATGAAAACACGTCGGTATTTACCGCCGCCGAGCCGTCGTTTATCGTAATGACCTCGTTATCCCTGCGGTTCGAGCACGACGAAAACGACAACGCCGTTATAATCGCGAGCAATATAACGGTAAAACGGCGCATGAAAACAACTCCTTTTGTTATTTATGTAAATAATTATAGCAATATAAATTTATAATGTCAATTATATTGCTTTACTATCATACAGTTTTTTTATTTAAATTAAATTTAATTTGTACGCTTTGTAAATTGAATCGAAAAAATATTTATATTAAAATAATTGTGAAGAGAAAATAAAATGAAAAGGGGTCGTTTTATGACCGAAACAAAAACGAAAGAGAAATTTTCAACTCTCGACATAGCTCTGATTCCGCTTTTCTCCGCGCTGATTACGGTATGCGCGTGGGTCACGATTCCGATACCGGGAATACCGTTTACAATGCAGGTTTTCGGCGTGTTTACGGCTATCGCGGTGCTGGGAGCAAAAAAGGGTGCGTTGAGCATACTTATTTATATTCTGTTAGGAGCCGTCGGAGTCCCCGTTTTTTCGGGATTCAACGGAGGTATCGGCGCACTTTTGGGCACAACGGGCGGATATATAGTCGGATTCCTCGTCTCTGCGTTCGCATACGGAATATTTGACGCGGTAATCAAGAAAAACGGATTTTTCATAACGTTTTTAAAGATGTTCGCTTCGCACATTTTCTGCTACATTTTCGGAAGCGTATGGTATATGGCGGTTTATACGAAAAACACGGGCGCGATAGGATTTTTCGGCATACTCATGGGATGCGTAATACCGTATATCATTCCCGACATGGTAAAAATCGCGCTTGCGATTTTCATCGGCGGAGAAGTAAAAAAACGCGTAAGGCATTTATAAATTTAGTTTATTTATCCATTTGAGCTTCCGTTCCGGAGGCTCTTTCTTTTTCGATTTTACTAATGCTTTCCTGTCTTACAGACTCTCTTAACTCTTTTAAATACTCGGAAAACGCCGTCTTGTCGTCGGCGTACGTCAGCTGTAAGCCGTACTCTGATTCGAGCCATGTTTTTATGTCCGATTCGTTATGCTGTATAAGAGCCTCTATGCCGTCCAAAGCCTTGTAAACTCTCGATTCCGTCGTCTTAAGCTCATCCATTTCCTTATATAAACAGAGCATTTCCGTTCTGAACGGCTCATCTAAGGTCTCCAGCCACCTAAACAGCAGATTCTCCTCCGTTTCCTCGTTCGATTTTGTCTTATTGAATACAGGAATATCTCCCGTAAATATTTCGCCGAGGTCGTGAATTATACACATTTTCAAAAGCTTCTCCGTGTCGATTCCCTCGAATTCGTCCGTTACGAAATACGCTAAAAGCGAGAGTCTCCAGCAGTGCTCTCCCACGCTCTCGCGCCTGCCGGCGGACGTATAGCAGTGTCTCATTGTGTCTTTTAATCTTTCGGTCGTATGCATAACCTTGAGCAGTTTTTCACAATCCATAATCATTATCCCCGTATGCCGTGATTAATATATACAAAGTATATCATTCCCGAATTTGAGTGTCAATGCATTGAACCGTCAAACCCTTGCGGATACTGAAAAACGGATACAATTCTATAAAACGTGAATACCGGAACTTAAAAAAAAGAAACACTCACAAGCCCGGTTCAGTGCGTTTCGGGCTTGTAAGTCCGTCCCGGTTATGCTATAATATATTTATTATTATAAAAAGCAGGTGTTAATTATGTCAGATTGTTCGCATGACTGCGAAAACTGCGATTCAAAGTGTGATTCTCCGGAGAGCTTTCTTGAAAAACCCAATCAGCTTTCAAGCATAAAAAGGGTTATAGGCGTAGTCAGCGGTAAGGGCGGAGTCGGAAAATCGCTCGTTACCTCCATGCTCGCCGTTCTGATGAACAGAAAAGGTTATCATACCGCCGTTCTCGACGCGGATATCACGGGTCCGTCAATTCCTAAGATGTTCGGACTCAACGCGAGAGCAGAGGGAACCGATGCCGGTATCATCCCCGTAAAGTCGACTAAGGGAATCGACATTATGTCTCTTAATCTCCTTCTGCCCAACGAGACAGACCCCGTCGTATGGAGAGGTCCCGTCATCGCAGGCGTTGTAAAGCAGTTCTGGACGGACGTTATATGGGACAATGTAGATTTCATGTTCGTGGACATGCCTCCCGGAACGGGCGACGTTCCGCTGACGGTATTTCAGAGCATCCCGGTCGACGGAATTATAATAGTAACCTCGCCCCAGGATCTCGTTTCCATGATAGTCGCAAAGGCTGTAAACATGGCAAAGCTCATGAATATTCCCGTACTCGGAATGGTCGAAAATATGTCGTATTTCGAATGTCCCGACTGTCATAAGAAGCATTATATTTACGGCGACAGCCATCTTGAAGAGACGGCGAAAGAGCACGGAATAGACGTTACATCGAGAATCCCCGTCAACCCCGACTTCGCTCAGCAGTGCGACAGCGGACTTATCGAATTATTCGAGGGCGAATATCTTAACAACATGTCCGACGCAATCGAAAAACTCTTATGACGCGCAGGGAAAAAGCAATTTCACTCTTTTACGAGGGATATAACTGTTCGCAGTCCGTACTGCTCGCATTTTCCGATTTAATTGACGACAGCGAGGAAAATCTCGCGAGACTTTCATTTCTTTTAGGAGGCGGAGTCAGCCGGTTAAGAGAGGTCTGCGGAGCGGTTTCCGGCATGGGCATGGCGGCGGGAATGATATTCCCCGTGCCGGTTCCGTGTACGGGAAAAGAAAAAGCGGAAAACTACAAAATGATGCAGTCTCTCGCCTTCGAATTCAAGGAAAAACACGGGTCGTATATATGCCGTGAGCTTTTAAATATCGATAAACCGGGAGCGCAGACTCCGACTCCCGAAGCGAGAACGCCGGAGTATTATAAAAAACGCCCGTGTCCCGAATTAATAGGCGACGCGGTCGGCATACTTGAAAAATATATCAGCAATAAATAGACAAAATGTCGAAATAATCAGTCCTTTCCGCCGTTTATTTCGACATTTATGTTTATAATCAGTATATATAATAAGTGTAGAATTAATTATTATTTCATATAAGAAGGAGACGGCGATGGGATTACTCAAAGAACGCAGATGGCAGGAAGAAATCAAAAAAGCTTCGAAAGTTATATATGAAAGCGAAACGACAAAAAGCGAAGCTCCGCAGATAAATACAACCTTGAGAAGTCACGCGCTGACCGTTCCCGAGGAAATCGGCGCGTGCAGCGGAATCGTCGTTTTTGGAAAACGGATTCAGTCGCTCGTATACACAACGGACATTGCAATAATCAGAAATGTCAACGCCGACGCGATATTTGCCGTTTATCCGTTCTCTCCGCAGCCGATCATAAGCGAAATGCTCATTCACGCGGCAGACGTTCCCGTATTTACCGGCGTGGGAGGCGGAACAACGCAGGGAAAACGGGTCGTGCATCTCGGTCAGTTTGCCGAAATGCAGGGAGCGTCGGGAGTAGTTGTAAATTCACCGACGCAGAATATTATTCTCAAAAAACTAAGCGAAAATATCGACATTCCGATTATCGTAACATGCGTAAGCGCGTCCGAGGTCGCGGACAGAATCCATTTCGGAGCCTCGATAATCAATGTCGCCGCCGGCTCAAAAACGCCGAAAGTCGTATCAGAGATCAGAAAGATAAATAAAAATATTCCGATAATCGCAACCGGAGGCCCCACGCGCGAGAGTATCAAAGCAACCGTCGCCGCCGGAGCAAATGCGATAATCTGGACTCCGCCGTCATGCTCGGATATATTCGGCGAGCTTATGGACGCGTACCGTGAAAAGAAATAAAAGTTGAAAAAATCAATACTCGGTGATATAATTTTTATGCGGATAAAAACACGTCCCGGCCGGTAGTCCGGGAGTAACGGCAAAACAAACCGTTATCAGTAACCTGCCTCCTTGGTTGTCCGTTCCGCATTTATTTTTTAAGGAGGAATTCGAATGTCACTTTCACATTCGTCTGTCACCGTTTTGTTCGACGACCCTTTTTGGATTGCGCTTTTTGAACGCGAGTACGACGAGAAATACGAAGTCTGCAAAATTATTTTCGGCGCGGAACCTAAGGATTACGAGGTTTATTCGTTTCTTTTAAAAAATTATAAAAATCTCGTTTTCAGCCCGCAGACCGAGATCAAAACGCAGGAGAAAAGCGCGTCCAACCCGAAACGCTTACAGCGCGTTATCAGAAAAAACGAAACACGCGGCATTTCGACAAAAGCGCAGAGAGCGTTGAGTCTAATGCGTGAACAAAACAAAACCGAACGAAAAAAACGTTCAAAAGAAATCAGAGAGCTTGAAGCCGAACGCCGTTTTGAGCAAAAGAAGCTCAAGCACAAAGAAAAACACAGGGGACATTGATTCCCGCGGAGCCGATTTATACATCGGCTCCGTTATTTAAAAAGGGTGAAAAAAATGATACTTTATTTCACGGGTACAAACAACAGCAAATATATTGCCGAATTTATCGCCGATAAAACGGGAGAAGATGTTTTTTCAATCAACGAGTCGATAAAAAATCGTACCGCTCCGACAATCTCTCCGGACGGCAGACTTATATTCGTAACGCCGACGTATGCGTGGCGCATTCCGAAAATCGTCGAGGAATGGATTGAAAAAACGACTTTTACCGGTAAAAACAAGGCGTGGTTTATAATGGACTGCGGCGGCGAGATCGGCAATGCTTCAAAGTATATTTCGGCTCTCTGCGATAAAAAGGGATTTGAATATATGGGCGTTTTCCCGATTAAAATGCCCGAAAACTATACCGCACTGTTTTACGTTCCGAATGAAGAGGAAGCCGATTCGATTGTAGAAAAAGCCATCCCGAAAATGGACGAAGCCGTCGGATTCTTAAAGGAAAACAAGCGTTTCCCCGCCGTGCGGAACAATCTTTACGATAAATTCATGAGCGGTCCCGTTAATCCGATTTTCTATAAATTCTTCGTAAAAGCCGATAAATTCTATTCGACCGATAAATGTATTTCGTGCGCAAAGTGCGTAAAAGCCTGCCCGCTAAACAATATCAAACTTACCTCCTCCCGCCCCGAATGGGGCAAAAACTGCACGCATTGCATGGCGTGCATCGCCTCCTGCCCGACAAGAGCAATCGAGTACGGAACAAAGAGCGTGAAGAGGAATAGGTATATATGTAAAGATTATAATCCGTGACGAAAAAACTTATAAACCAAAAGGCTGAAAATCAAAACTCAACCGCATTTGCGATTATGTCATGATTTTCAGCCTTTATTAGTTTCAAATAAAACTATTACGAAAAATTTAAAAAAAGCGATAACAGACGATCAATTTCAGCCTCGGATTGGTCGCTGATTGCAATAGCAGCCATTCTGTCTCCGATTTTTCTCACACAAAAAACTCCATAGACAAAAATACCATCTGTATTATAATTAATAGACATAACGCTGTATTCATAACCGGCAATGACACGTTTCGAATAGATATCATTTATCGTACAATTGAACGCTTGAGAAGATTCTGCTAAATCAGAAAATGACTTTTCTATATTTCTTTTGCAAGCGTCCAAATAACTCTCTTCTGTAATTATACTATAAGGTATCTTTTCAAAAGTAAGGTCAAATGAATTACCGATTTCTCCGCTGAAAATAATTAGTCCATGGTCTATATTGTCGTCTGAAACATAATCCGATTCTGTCCCATCAAAATAACCGACGGGAATAGAAAATTTCATATCTGCCCATTCGTTTGTATAAACATTATCAGTTACAAAACCTTTCGAATATGCAACTTCTTCCTTCGGCTCGCCGTCATTGTCCGAATAGGCACTGTTATCAACATAACCGCTGTCAACATCAGTTAAATCCGAATTTAAAAAATTGCCTATCAGTGCTGTTCGAATAACAAAACCGACAATACCCAAAACAAAAACCGAACAGACAATAAATACTATACCCCACGGTTTCATTTTTATTTTTTTTGCCGGTTTCGGCATAACGGGCGACTGATAAAATTCTGCCGAAGTTTGATTAAAATTATTCTTTTGTACATTTTTTTGATAAAAACCAAATTCAATTGAAGCGCAGTTAGGACAAAATTTTGTGTTGTCATCCACAATTGTTCCGCATCTCAAACATTGTTTTGCCATATATACTCCTTTTTACATGTTATAATTTTGAGATTTAAAGGTTTTATATTCTTTATCGAATTTTCTAAATGAATAGACAGCCAGTATTCCTGCAACAAGCCACCATACCGGAGGCGTCATTCCTTCAATCATCGCAACAGCAAATTCAATTAAACTCAATATAAGAAGCAGCACGGCGAAAATTTTATTATAACTTAGATGCATACCAAGTGAAACTGCCGCAAGAATTAATGCATCAATAATTCCGTAGGGATTAAAAAAACATGAAAAAACAAATGTTACGGCTGCGCAGACATAACCAATAACGGCAGCTGCTTTTACATCTCTTTTTACAGATGCGGACGCATAATTTTTTATAAATTCTTTTTTGCTTATATTCTTATCAACGCTATCAAAATTCGCTTCATTTTGCATAGGATTTGAAATATTTTTGTCTGTACAACCAATATTGGAGGGCGTTGACTGCTGCGGCCGTACGCAAGTATCAAAAACATATCCGCAGTTTTGACATTTGTTACGTTGCATACTCATTAAAGCTCCGCAATTGGGACAATATCCATTATTTACATTTTTACTATTACTCTGCATATAAAAACCACGTGAATTGTTTAATAATTCTGTCTCATCTGAAATAAGTAATTCGGTATCATTTTCATTATTATGTTTGTTTTGATTATAATTTACGCCTCTATTGACAGATTCTTGTCCGAAGCTGTTATAACCGACAAATCCGGTCTGTACATTCTCTCTTCCGTTTCTATTAAAAATAGATTCTATATATGCAATTCGAGTTTTCCAACGTCCCTTAACTGCAGCTCCTACAAAACCATCAACAGACAATTCTCCTACAAAAACTCCCGGAACAATAGTATACTTCATCCATGTTTCCATTCTCACACAATTTCCGTTATATATGAATTTAAAAAATGTCGGAGCAGAAAAAATACCCATACCTTTTTTAAAAACATTCTCACCGTCGTATTCAATATATTTATATCCGTCATTTTGCAGATATGCCGTTATTTCATTTTGAATTTGCTGTAAATTTCCGTTTAACACAAAATTCTTTATATATCTTGCCATTGTAATTCCCCCTGATTTGACATCTATCATATGATAGTAAGAGTATATATTACCAATCTATATTTTGTCAATACTGTTTTAAAAAAGGGAATAAAATGCGAATTTTCGGCACGAAATGCATACATATTAGAGAAACTTTGAATTATTTTGCCGTAAAGATTTCAGCAACGGTTTTATTGGGATTGTATTTCCATGCAAAAAAAATTATTCGCCGAAATATTTTTGACATATTGACATCGGAACGGCAAACGCATATCATTAATCTAAAAGGCATTAAAAGAGGAAATAAAATGAAAAATTTATCATTGAGAACAAGAGATTTTACCGATTCTGTCATACGCAGGATGACCAGGATTTCGAACGAATACAACGCCGTCAATCTCTCGCAGGGCTTCCCCGATTTCGACCCGCCGAAAGAGATTCTCGACCGGCTCGCGCAGGTTTCACACGGGGATTTTCACCAGTATTCGATAACGTGGGGCGCGCAGAATTTCCGCGAAGCTTTGGCTAAGAAGCAGTCGCGTTTCATGAGCATGGATATAGATCCGAATTCCGAAATCGTCGTAACATGCGGCAGCACGGAGGCAATGATGGCGGCAATGACGACCGTCGTCGACCCGGGCGACAAGGTAATTGTTTTCTCGCCGTTTTATGAAAATTACTCCGCCGACGCGATTCTCTCGGGCGCAGAACCCATATATGTAGAGCTGACTCCGCCCGAATTCAAATTCGACACGGAAAAACTCGAAGAAGCGTTTAAGCAGAACCCGAAAGCGTTGATTCTCTGCAATCCGTCAAACCCGTGCGGAAAGGTCTTCACACTCGAAGAACTCAAAATTATCGCCGATCTCGCAGAAAAATACGACGTATACGTTATAACCGACGAGGTTTACGAACACATTGTTTATGAACCTAATAAGCACATATATTTCGCCTCGCTCCCCGGCATGAGAAAACGCACGATTTCTTGCAGTTCATTGTCAAAAACATACTCGATAACAGGCTGGAGACTCGGCTATATAATCGCCCCGCCCGAAATTATCGACACAGCTAAAAAAGTCCACGATTTTCTCACCGTCGGAGCCGCCGCGCCGTTACAGGAGGCCGCCGTCACGGGACTGAAATTTCCGGACGAATACTATAAGGATTTACAGAATAAATACTCGTCAAAAAGAGAGCTGTTCTTAAAAGGACTTGACGATATCGGTATAAATCATACCGTTCCCGAGGGAGCGTATTACATACTGCTCGACATATCGGAATTCGGATTCGATTCAGACCTTGAATTCTGTGAAACGCTCGCCCGTGACGTGGGCGTCGGCGCGGTTCCCGGTTCGAGCTTTTTTAAAGAAAACGTCAACAGTCTGATCCGTCTGCACTTTGCAAAAAGGGACGAAACGCTGTACGAAGCGTTAAACAGACTCGAAACGATAAGAAAGAAAATCCCGTCAAGATATTAAAATAACGGAGGACTGCCGATTCGGGCGATCCTCCGTTTTTTGTCAGTTAAAATTATTATATAATTCTGTGTATTTTCCGTTTATTTTCATTAGGTCATCATGTTTTCCGGATTCAATGATTCTGCCGTTATCCATAACATATATCTTATCACACTCTTTTACTGTTGATAATCTATGTGTAATCATAAACGACTGTTAAATCAGGATTTGAAAATAATGTTTTTTTGATTAACGATTCCGCTTCCGTTATCAAGAAAATTATAATAAATTTCTGCTGAAATAATTGCCAACGAGTCAAATGCCATATATACACGTCCCAATTCTGTAAAAAAACAATAATAATATAAATTACAATAACATTATAGCATATTTACAATTATCAGCAATACGTTGCCTTATTTTATTATACATCAATATTTATCGGAATTTTATAAAACAATTTGCAAAAAATATTGAATTTTATAATTTTCAATGGTACAATATTCTAAAAGTTTTGTATTACAAGCGGTGATGTTTTATGACTTT